>NZ_JBAVZJ010000196.1:0-3016 GCF_049588695.1 Robiginitalea sp. | reverse complement strand
AATTTATTATGCATGCATAATAAATTTTTCTATATTTGGAATCCTGAATCGAGATATGAAGGATATCACTATAGATTACGCCCTCAGGTCTACCTGGCAAGCTATTGCACGGATGTATAATGAAGAGGCCAAACAATTCGACAGCACGATGGCTGTCGGGTTTACCCTCTTAAGTATCGACCCTAAAACAGGGACCCCTTCGACGGCCCTCGGACCAAAAATGGGCATGGAGGCGACAAGCCTTTCGCGTATCCTCAAAAATATGGAGGTCAAAGGACTGATTGAACGCCGTCCCAATCCCGACGATGGGCGGGGCGTGCTGATCCATCTTACGGACTTCGGTCGCGAAAAGCGGGCAGATTCCAAAAATGTGGTCTTAAGATTTAATGAAACGGTCCGGGAACATGTAACCCAGGGGCAGCTTGACGGTTTCTTTTCAGTGGTGGGTTGTATCAATCAACTTATCTCGGAAAAGAAAATTTATTTCAAAGAAAAATCTACTAATACCTAATATCCCTATATAGATGAACAGACATATTAATAAGGTAGCGGTTGTCGGATCCGGAATCATGGGTAGCGGGATTGCCTGCCATTTTGCCAATATTGGAGTCGAGGTGCTTTTACTGGACATCGTACCGCGAGAACTTACAGACAAGGAAACCGCCAGGGGCCTTTCCCTGGAAGATAAGGTTGTGCGAAATCGCCTGGTCAATGATGCCCTGGCAGCTGCGCTAAAATCAAAACCTTCTCCCATTTACCACAAAAGTTTTGCCAGCCGCATAAAAACGGGGAATTTGGAAGATGATATAGCGGGAGTCTCCGACGTGGACTGGATCATTGAAGTGGTCGTGGAACGCCTGGACATTAAAAAACAAGTCTTCGAAAAACTGGAGGCCCATCGAAAGCCCGGAACCCTCATTACCTCAAACACCTCCGGGATCCCCATTCACTATATGAGTGAGGGTCGGAGCGCAGATTTCCAACAACATTTTTGTGGGACACACTTCTTTAACCCACCCCGGTACTTGAAACTCTTTGAAGTCATTCCCGGGCCCGAGACCAAAAAAGAAGTTCTAGATTTCCTCATTTCCTACGGGGAGAAGTTTCTCGGAAAAACCTCCGTCCTGGCACAGGACACGCCTGCTTTTATCGGGAACCGCATCGGGATCTTTAGTATCATGAGCCTGTTCCACACAATCAAGGATCTTGGAATGACTATCGAGGAAGTGGACAAACTCACAGGCCCGGTAATCGGCAGGCCCAAATCCGCAACCTTCAGAACGGTCGACGTAGTGGGTCTGGATACGCTGGTGCACGTGGCCAATGGCATTGGTGAAAATTGTCCGAAAGACGAGCGGCACGAGCTCTTCCAGTTACCGGATTACATTGAAAAAATGGTTGCAGAATCTTGGCTCGGAAGCAAAACCGGACAGGGTTTTTATAAGAAAGTTCGAAAAGACGACGGCTCCAGCCAAATTATGAGTCTGGACCTGGATAAAATGGAGTACCGGACGCAGCAGAAAGCAAAGTTCGCCACCCTGGAGCTTACGAAATCCATTGACGCTGTAATCGACCGATTCCCCGTGCTTGTAGGGGGGAAAGATAAGGCCGGGGCATTCTACCGCAAAAGCTTCGGGGCACTCTTTGCCTATGTGAGCTACCGGATACCCGAGATTACCGATGCCCTGTTTAAGATCGACGATGCCATGAAAGCCGGTTTCGGATGGGAACACGGGCCCTTCCAGATTTGGGACGCCATCGGACTCGATAAGGGCCTGGAACTTATAGCCGCGAGCGACCAGACAGCAGCCCCCTGGGTTGCCGAGATGAAGGCTGCGGGAATCTCTTCCTTCTATGACGTAAAAGACGGAGCGACATATTTTTACGACATCCCCGGGAAGGCCTATCAAAAAGTTCCCGGCCAGGACGGATTCATCATCCTGGATAATATTCGCAAGTCCAAAGAAGTCTTTAAAAACAGCGGGGTGGTCGTCGAAGACCTGGGCGATGGAATCCTGAATGTAGAATTCCGCTCCAAAATGAATACCATTGGGGGAGATGTGCTCGCGGGCCTCAACAAGGCCGTCGACATGGCTGAAAAAGATTTTCAGGGTATAGTCGTTGGGAATCAGGGACCTAATTTCTCTGTTGGCGCCAATATAGGAATGATCTTTATGATGGCGGCGGAACAGGAGTACGACGAGCTCAACATGGCTATCAAGTATTTCCAGGATACTATGATGCGTATGCGTTACAGTTCCATCCCCGTAGTGGCAGCCCCCCACGGGATGACCCTTGGCGGTGGATGTGAACTCAGTATGCATGCCGACAAAGTCGTGGCCGCGGCCGAGACGTATATCGGCCTGGTGGAATTCGGTGTTGGCGTCATTCCCGGAGGAGGCGGATCCAAGGAGATGGCCCTGAGGGCAGCCTCGCACTTCCGCAAGGATGATGTGGAACTCAATACCCTGAGGGAATATTTTCTGACCGTGGCCACAGCCAAGGTTTCCACCTCAGCCTATGAAGCTTTTGACCTGGGCATCCTTCAAAAAGGCAAGGACGTTATAATAGTCAATAAAGATCGGCAGATTGCTACCGCCAAGGCCCATGCAAAAATTATCGCCGAATCCGGGTATACCAAACCCGTACCCGGCAAGGATGTAAAAGTCCTTGGAAAACAAGCGCTGGGAATGTTCCTGGTAGGCACAGATTCTATGGAAACAGGGCGCTACATTTCAGATCACGATAAAAAGATAGCCAACAAACTGGCCTACGTGATGGCCGGGGGTGACCTCTCCGAAGCGAGTTTTGTAAGCGAACAATATCTGCTGGATCTGGAGCGAGAGGCTTTCCTCTCCCTGTGTACAGAACGCAAAACACTAGAACGGATTCAGCACATGCTGAAAACCGGAAAACCATTGAGAAATTAACCGAATACAAAGAGTGCAAACCATGAAAGACGCCTATATCGTTAAAGCATACAGAACTGCCGTGGGTAAAGCGCCCAGAGGTTCAT
>NZ_JBAVZJ010000195.1:0-4904 GCF_049588695.1 Robiginitalea sp. | reverse complement strand
GACTTCACCCTTCCGTGGTACTGATACCCGCCCCTGTCAAAAGCTACAGTTTCAACTCCGGCATCAAGTGCTTTTTTGGCCAAAACCTTTCCAACCTCAGCAGCGAGCTCAGACTTGGTTCCTTTGACCTTGTCCAAAGCTTTATCTCTGGAAGAAGCCGCTGCCAGCGTTTTACCAGTAGTGTCATCTATGATTTGTGCATAGATCTCCTTATTACTCCGGAATACGGATAGACGAGGCCGCTCCTGGCTTCCAAAGGAAACCTTTCGGATACGCCTTCTGATTCTGCTTCTATTTTCAGACTTCGTTAGTCCCATAATACCTTAATTATGCTGATTTACCTGCTTTTCTTCTAATCTGCTCTCCTTTGAACTTGATTCCTTTCCCTTTGTAGGGTTCAGGTTTTCTGAAGGAGCGGATTTTGGCTGCGACCTGGCCGACCAGCTGCTTATCGTGTGAACTGAGTTTGATCAAGGGGTTCTTCCCTTTTTCAGAGGTCGTTTCTATTTTCACTTCAGGAGCGATATCCATAACGATGTTATGGGACATCCCCAGTGCGAGATCCAGCTTTTGACCCTGGTTGCTGGCGCGGTAACCCACACCTACAAGTTCCAGTTCTTTGGTCCATCCCTTAGTGACCCCTTCCAGCATATTGGCAATGAGGGACCTGTACAGACCGTGCTTAGCTTTATGCGACTTAAGATCAGTATGTCGCTTTACAATCACTTGCCCTTCCTCAACGACTACGTCGACTTCCGAAAACTCCTGCCGGAGCTCTCCGAGTTTTCCCTTTACAGTGACGACATTGTCAGAAACCTCAACAGTGGCTCCTTCGGGGATGGCGATCGGATTTAATCCTATTCTAGACATGCTGCTGAATCTTTAATATTAATACACGTAGCAGAGGACTTCTCCGCCAACATTATCTCTTTGAGCTTGTTTTCCAGTCATTACCCCGTGAGAGGTAGAAACGATGGCAATTCCCAAACCGTTGAGTACCCGAGGCAATTCGCCGGATGGGGAATACTTCCGAAGTCCGGGTGTGCTTACCCTTTGAATCTTGCGAATAACAGGCTCTTTGGTAAGCTTATCGTATTTCAAAGCAATCTTGATGGTTCCCTGGGCCCCTGTATCTTCAAATTTATAACTGAGGATATACCCCTGATCAAAGAGGATCTTTGTGATCTCTTTTTTCAAATTAGAGGCAGGAATTTCCACTACCCGGTGGCCGGCGCTGTTCGCGTTGCGAATTCGGGTCAAATAATCTGCGATTGGATCTGTAAACATTTCTTTACTGTATTTAGGAAATTACCAGCTTGCTTTTTTCACACCGGGAATCAATCCCTTGTTGGCCATTTCACGGAACATTACTCTGGATATTCCAAACGTCCGCATATATCCCTTAGGCCTTCCCGTGAGTTTGCAGCGATTGTGCGCGCGCACCGGAGAGGCGTTCTTAGGTAATTTCTGCAGTGCTTCGTAGTCGCCAGCCTCTTTAAGGGCCTTGCGCTTCTCTGCATACTTCGCTATCATCTTCGCCCTTTTACGCTCACGGGCCTTCATTGATTCTTTAGCCATACTAATTCTTTTTAAAAGGTAATCCCAATTCGCTCAAAAGTGATTTCGCTTCAGTATCCGTATCCGCGGAAGTCACAAAAGTGATGTCCATTCCGTTGATCCGGTTGATCTTGTCGATATTCACTTCAGGAAAAATGATCTGTTCTGTAACACCCAGGTTATAGTTCCCGCGGCCATCAAAACCTGTGGCTTTGATACCCTGGAAATCCCGGACCCTTGGAAGCGCTGAAGTAACTAACCGATCCATGAACTCATACATGCGTTCACCCCTCAGTGTCACCTTAGCTCCAATGGGCATTCCCTTCCGGAGTTTGAAGGCTGCAACATCTTTCTTGGACATTGTCGATACTGCCTTCTGTCCTGTAATCAGGGTGAGCTCGTCCACAGCGTGGTCGATAAGTTTCTTATCCGCTACGGCAGCACCGACCCCGCGGCTCAAAACGATCTTTTGGAGCTTGGGAACCTGCATTACGTTCTTGTAACCGAACTCTTCCATGAGCGCCTTAATTACGCGCTCTTTATACTCTTGCTTTAATCTGGGTACGTAAGCCATAACTAAATAACTTCATTGGATTTTTTAGAAACCCTTACTTTCTTTCCATCCCGCTCTTCATAACCTACACGTGTAGGATCTCCTGATTTCGGATCGAGGAGGGCCAGGTTGGATATATGTATCGGTGCTTCTTTCTTCACTATTCCCCCCTGAGGGTTACGGGCACTTGGTTTTTCGTGCTTGGATACTGTATTGACACCTTCCACAATCGCTTTATTCTTATCGCGAAGGATGCGTACTACTTTGCCTTCGCTTCCTTTGTGGTCGCCGGCAATTACCTGAACAGTATCTCCTGATTTTATCCGAATTTTCATTTCAATTGTCTTTATAGTACCTCGGGTGCCAAGGAAACGATCTTCATAAATTGCTTATCGCGCAGTTCACGCGCAACCGGTCCGAATACACGGGTACCCCTCATCTCCCCTGTAGGGTTCAAGAGGACACATGCGTTGTCGTCAAACCGAATATAGGATCCATCCGGACGCCGCACTTCTTTTTTGGTGCGAACTACAACGGCCGTGGATACAGCACCTTTTTTGATCGAGCCGTTAGGAGTCGCCTCCTTTACACTGACTACGATTTTGTCTCCGAGAGAGGCATAGCGCCTTTTGGTTCCCCCCAAAACACGGATGGTCAAAACCTCTTTTGCTCCCGTATTATCTGCGACTTTAAGTCTGGATTCCTGTTGTACCATAATTATTTGGCTCTTTCAAGTATTTCTACCAATCTCCAACACTTGGTCTTGCTCATCGGACGCGTCTCCATGATCTTCACCGTATCTCCGATATTGCAATCGTTGGTTTCGTCATGAGCTACGTACTTTTTGGTCCTCAAAACGAACTTCCCGTACATGGGGTGCTTTACACGTTTCACCTCAGCGACTACAATGGACTTCTCCATCCTGTTGCTGGTCACAACGCCTACTCGTTCTTTTCTAATATTCCTGTTTTCCATAAAGCAACACCAGTTATTGGTTTTCCCTTTTATTTAATTCCGTCGCCAGTCGCGCAACAGTTCTTCTGGATTTTCTGAGCTGAAGCGGGTTTTCCAAAGGAGTGACCGAATGCGCCATCTTCATGTCCGCATATTGCTTCTTCGTCTCGGCCAGTTTCTCTGTCAACTCCTCATTAGACATTGCTATAATCTCTGACTGTTTCATCTTCCCTTAATTTTAGGAGGGATCGTAATCCCTGGCCACAATAAATTTTGTTTTCACCGGTAATTTCTGAGCGGCAAGCCTCAGGGCTTCCTGTGCTGTTTCCTTATCCACACCGGCGACTTCGAACATGACGCGGCCCGGTTTAACAACAGCCACAAAATACTCGGGAGCTCCTTTACCTTTCCCCATCCGTACCTCGAGAGGCTTTTTGGTAATGGGCTTGTCCGGAAATATCTTGATCCATAACTGCCCCTGCCTTTTCATATATCGGGTAGCTGCGATACGCGCGGCTTCGATTTGGCGTGAGGTGATAAAGCACGAATCCAGTGACTTGATACCGAACATTCCATTAGAAAGCTGATGGCCCCGCTGTGAAATGCCTTTCATCCGGCCCTTCTGGGCTTTGCGAAACTTGGTTCTTTTTGGCTGTAACATCTTCTCTTAGATTCTTATTTTACTTTCTACGACGTTTCTTGGCATCGCGCTTTCCGGCACCACCGGTACCTTTGCTCATTCCAACCAGTGGAGAAAGCTCGCGTTTTCCGTATACTTCGCCCTTCATGATCCATACTTTAATCCCGAGGCGTCCATAAGTCGTATGCGCCTCGTGGAGGGCATAATCGATATCTGCACGGAAAGTGGACAATGGAATCCGTCCATCCTTGTAGCTCTCAGAACGGGCCATTTCAGCGCCATTCAGCCTTCCTGAAATCTGAACCTTAATCCCTTCAGCATTCATACGCATGGCGGCGGCGATACCCATTTTAATCGCACGGCGATAAGAAATCCGGCTTTCCACCTGCCTTGCGATACTCGCAGCGACCAGGTTGGCGTCGAGTTCAGGCCTCTTTATTTCAAAGATGTTGATCTGAACTTCCTTATCTGTAATTTTCTTTAACTCTTCTTTGAGTTTATCTACTTCCTGACCTCCTTTACCGATAATGATACCGGGACGGGCAGTAGTGATGGTAACCGTAATGAGCTTCAGGGTTCTCTCAATAATTACCCTGGAAACACTGGCTTTGGCCAATCGCGCGTGGATATACTTGCGGATCTTATCGTCTTCTGCAAGTTTATCTCCATAATCATTTCCGCCGTACCAGTTGGACTCCCATCCCCGGATGATTCCGAGACGATTACCTATTGGATTCGTTTTCTGTCCCATATGCTATTTGACTTGACTTTCTGCATTATTTCTAGCTCCTAACACGAGGGTTACGTGGTTGGAACGCTTTCTGATTCGGTGAGCCCTGCCCTGAGGGGCCGGACGCAGGCGCTTCAACATACGACCACCGTCTACGCGAATCTCCTTCACGAAAAGCTCCGCATTCTCAACATCACTCTCCTCGTTCTTGGCTTGCCAGTTGGCAATCGCAGACAACAGGAGTTTCTCAAGACGTCTGGAGGCCTCCTTGGAATTGAACTTGAGGATTGCCAGGGCTTTCTCAACGTCTTCTCCACGAACAAGATCGGCTACCAAACGCATCTTTCTGGGGGAAGTAGGGCAGTTATTCAGTTTGGCATACACCAACTGACTCCGCTCTTCCTTTAACCTTTCGGCCATCTGTTTTTTACGAACACCCATAGCGCTTATCTTTTACCTTTGTTTTTGGC
>NZ_JBAVZJ010000194.1:0-2843 GCF_049588695.1 Robiginitalea sp. | reverse complement strand
TCCGAAAAAGGTCTGGTGGACCTTTGACAGCGAGGAGCGAGATGGTGCGCTGGCTCGAGAAGAGGATTGAAAACAGTCCGGTGGACTGTTTTAGCAAAGGGGCCAGATGGCGCGTTGGCTCGAGACCAATTAACAATAAAAAGGCCGGTTAAAAACCGGCCAGTATAGTAGCTCCCCCTCTTGGGCTCGAACCAAGGACCCTCTGATTAACAGTCAGATGCTCTAACCAACTGAGCTAAGGAGGAATGTCTCCATTTGGAGGACGCAAATATAAAAGTTTCTAAACAACTGCCCAACAAAAAAAACGGGATAATTATTTGGTCAGGGCCTTATAAATATCATTTCCGTTGGCAAAGACGATGAGCGCTAACAAAATGAAAAAACCGGCCATCTGGGCATACTCCATAAATTTATCGCTGGGCTTTCGTCCGGAGACCATCTCGTAGAGCAAAAACATCACGTGGCCCCCATCCAAAGCGGGAATAGGCAGGAGGTTCAATACCGCCAGCATGATGGATAAAAAGGCGGTGATGCTCCAAAACTGTTGCCAGCTCCAGGTATCCGGGAAAATATCGAAAATGGCCTTAAAGCCCCCTACTCCTTTGTAGGCTCCCGTACTGGGGGTAAAGATTTTTTTGAGTTGCAGCCAGTAGCCGCCCAGTTGATTGCTGAACTTCTTGGCCCCAACCGAAAAACTCTCGAAAAAGCCGTATTTCTTCTGGACAATATCAAAGTACCCCATCTCTTCGAACTGCTTATAGGTTCCCCCGGGGTATATCCCCAGTTTACCGTCTTCGCTGATATTGAGTGTCAGGTCTACCGGACGTCCCTCCCTGAGTACGACCGCAGGCACTTCTTTCCCCTTATTTTCCTCAAGGGCAGCGACCGCTTCATCGAAATAGGTGATCTCAGTTTGGTCAATGCGTTTGAGCAAATCCCCTTCTTCAAGCCCTGCCTGGGCATTGATGGATGAATCCGGAACAGCTCCTACCTGGAATGGTACACGCAATTCAAAAAAGCTCAGGTCTTCACCCGTACTGAGTTTCCCCAAAAAGTCCACAGGTAAGTCGATGGTGATGGGTTGCCCAGCCCGCTCCAGTGTAAAGCGCTCGGCCGTAATCATATTGCGGCGGAGATCCGAGTAATTCTCGTAAGCTACCCCGTCTATGGAGATAAGCTTGTCCCCCGTCTGCACCCCGAGTTCTGTAAAAACCGGGTTGGTCACCCAATACCCATCCTTGATACTCTCCGTGGAAATATCCGCGTCACCGTAGTAAAAGGAGGCAAAAATGTAGATGAGCAAGGCCACGATAAAATTGACTGTCACGCCCCCAAGCATAATAATCAGGCGTTGCCAGGCCGGCTTGGAGCGAAACTCCCAGGGCTTTGGAGGTTGGTTCATCGCCTCGGTATCCATACTCTCATCGATCATTCCGGCGATCTTCACATACCCACCCAGGGGTAGCCAACCTATGCCGTAAACGGTCTCCCCTATCTTCTTTTTAAAGAGGGAAAACTTGACGTCAAAAAAAAGGTAGAATTTCTCGACCCTTGTTTTAAAGGCTTTTGCGGGGAGGAAATGTCCCAACTCGTGCAGCACGATCAGAAGAGAAAGGCTGAGCAGGAACATCGAAGCTTGAATCACCATTGAGGACATAAAACGCTTGAATCGATTAAAACGCACAAAACTACACTTTTGAGGGCGCTTTTAAAAAGAAATTAGACCCCCCGTCTCCTTCTTTAAGAAACTTTTAGCAGGAGTCCCTTTATTTCCGGTTGATGGAGAAAGAAGGGGGATGTACCTTTGCACACAAATCTGAGGTATATGCGTGCTTTTTTTGCCAAATTTAAGATTTTCGGCCTGGTCATGCTCGGGATCTCGGCCGTGATCATCGTCCTCTTCTACAATGCCCTCCAACCTAAAAAGACCCTGCCGGTATACCAGCCTGCCGATTTTAATCCCGAACTGGTGGCCCCGGAGCTCTCCCACATTAAAAAATACCATACCATCGCCGACTTTTCACTGGTCAACCAAAATGGGGATACGATAACTGAGCAGGATTATAAAGATAAAATCTACATCGCGGATTTCTTTTTTACAACCTGCCTGACTATCTGCCCCATCATGACCGATAACATGGAATACCTGCAGCAGCAGATTATGGATGATCCCCAGGTGCTCCTGCTCTCCCATTCCGTGACTCCCGAAATCGATTCGGTTCCCCGTTTAAAGGAATACGCCCTGGAAAAAGGAGTAGTCGATTCGAAGTGGAATCTGGTAACGGGGGATAAAAAGCAGATTTACGAGCTCGCGCGCAAGTCTTACCTTGCCGTCAAGACTGACGGAGACGGAGGGCCTTTTGATATGATCCACACGGAGAATTTTATCCTGGTAGACCAGAATAAACGGATTCGGGGTACCTACGACGGGACCAAAAAAGAGGAGATGGAGCGCCTATTGGAAGACCTTAAGATCTTGAAAAACAACATTGCCGAGTAAATAACTCCGGCTTTTTCTGCTGAAAAGCCCGCAGTTTGACATTTTCGTGTATTTTTGTCCTTAATTAAAATCAATCTAAATAAGCTTTGGGTTTCACGGTAGCACATCTCGGTAGGGGCGAAAAAGGAATTATCAAGGCTTTTCGGGAAGACGCACTACCGATTAAACTCCTGGAACTGGGTTGCCTCCCCGGGAACGAAGTGGAGCTCATTCAGGTCGCCCCCCTCAAAGATCCGATTTACATCAATGTGAACGGCTCACATATCGCTATCCGCCGCTCGGTTGCCCTGCAGATTGAACTGGAACCTATCCCCGGCGATGAGTAAAGACATCAAAGTAGCCC
>NZ_JBAVZJ010000193.1:0-3413 GCF_049588695.1 Robiginitalea sp. | reverse complement strand
GGCCTGCTCCAGGCGGTTCAGCTTGGAAGCCTGAATGCTGTGCACACAGGGGGAGAGGGAAGATTCATGCACCGTGAAAGGTTCATAAAAGTCAAAATGACGTTCGAGTTCTTCAGTGGTAAAATGGTCTTCAAAGAAATAAAAGCCCTGAAGGGTATCCGCCTGTTTGATATAAGGTGACCTGAGGATGCGGTCCCAGCTCCACTTCTGATTCAACGGACGTTCCGTGCGGTCCAGATCTGCAGCGGGGATTAATTCCTTATCCAGAAAACCATCTTGCTGCAAATAAACCTGGTGCTCCTCTGAGTACGGAAAATACATGCCTTCGGCTACTTTCCCCCATTGCTGTGTTTCCTGCTCCGTAAGCCGGGTATGGCCAATAATTCGCTGGTAATCTTCGGGATACCCGTCTTTTACCTTGCCGAGTTGTTCCAGGCAATACCGGATACACCACCGGGCGGAATAATTAGTGTACCAATTATTGCTGACATTATTCTCATACTCGTTCGGGCCAGTGACCCCCAGGATCACATACTTCTGTTTTTGGGTTGAAAATGTGGCGCGCTGGTGCCAGAACCGGGCGATTCCTATAAGCACTTCGAGCCCCATATCCGGTATATAGGTATAATCCCCGGTGTACCGGAAATAATTGTATATAGCAAAGGCAATGGCCCCGTTTCGGTGGATTTCCTCAAAGGTAATCTCCCATTCATTATGGCACTCTTCCCCATTCATGGTCACCATGGGGTAAAGGGCCGCCCCATTGGTAAATCCGAGTTTCGCGCCATTCTCAATGGCCTTCTCCAAATGGTTAAACCGGTATTCCAGAAGATTTCGGGCCACGTGCTGGTCCTTGGTTGCCATATAAAAAGGAATACAATAGGCTTCCGTATCCCAATACGTGCTCCCACCGTATTTTTCCCCGGTAAATCCTTTAGGACCGATATTGAGTCGTGAATCTCTCCCGGTATAGGTCTGGTTCAGGTGCAGGATGTTAAACCGGATGCCCTGTTGGGCCTTTATATCGCCTTCGATTGTAATGTCGCTCATCTCCCAAATCTCTTTCCAGGCCTTCCGCTGTGACTCTAAAAGGGCATCGAAGCCCGAAGCTACAGCGGTGTCGAGAACACTGGCAGCCGCCTTGGCGAGGTCTTTGGCCGGATGATTCAAATCTACCGTATACCCCCCGTACTTTTCCACTGAAAGGGTTTGGCCTTTCGAAAGGGTTACTTCGTAGGTATGGGCTGCATAGGTTTCCTTTTCCAGATGATTGGGCGCAATTTCCACGGGTTTCCCATCAACCCTGAGGAGGGCTTCCATAAACGTGCATGTATGAAAGCGGGTTTTTAATGTGTGGGCTTCGATAAATGCCCTGCTGCCCTCAGACCATACTTTTGTGGTCTTCCAAAAGGGATCGTCCCAATTCGTGTCTTCATTGGTGATTCCACTGTCTAGGTAAGGGGTTACCTTAACCGCCACATCGTCCTGATCCACGATCAGGTTATATCGGATGGCCCCGAGCTCATCGTGCTCCATACTCATAAAACGGGTCGCGTCCACCGCCACTCCAATCCCATTTTCCAAAGTCGCTTTAAAGGAGCGCTTGTACCAGCCTTCCTTCATATTGAACTCGCGTCTGAACTGGACGACCTTCTTACAGCGATTCAAATCCAGGATTTCACCATTGATTTCAAGGTGAATCCCAATCCAGTTGGGAGCGTTGAGGACTTTGGCAAAATACTCGGGATACCCGTTTTTCCACCAGCCCACGCGGGTCTTATCGGGATAATAAACACCGCCGATATAACTCCCCTGAAAGGTAGGCCCACTGTAGTCCTCTTCGAAATTTGCCCGCTGGCCCATAGCGCCATTCCCCAGGCTGAAAAGACTTTCTGAGGCCTTAACGTGGGAAGGCGTGTAACCTTCTTCAATAATCGACCAAGGATCGGGTTTTATGTAATCCTGATTCATAATCCTACTGTTTATTTTTGTGGTTTCTTTTCCAATCGCAATATCTCCTCCAGGAAAGAGGTCTGCATTTCTGTAAAATCCCTGAATACGGCATCGGCCTCCGAAAGCACCTCTGCCTCTCCGATCCCGAGACTGTACATCCCGGCGGTATTGGCTGCGGCAATTCCCGCCTGCGCGTCCTCTATCACCACACAGGCCCCCGGAGGCAAATCCAGGCGGGATGCGGCGATCAAAAACACCTCAGGGTCGGGTTTGGCTTTCACAACCTGTGTTCCGTCCACTACCGTGCTGAAATAGTCCGTTAGCCCAACTTTCTCCAGGATAGGAACTGCATTTTTACTGGCAGAACCAAGGGCCATGGGTATGTTTCGCCCTTTTAGAAAATCGAGAACCCTGGAAACATCCGGTAAAATTTCAGAAGCATCCATGGTCGCTATATACTTCAGGTAATCGGCATTCTTTTCTTCGAGCCAGCTTTCGAATTGATCCTGGGAAACCTGTAAGCCCCCCATCTCAAGTAAGAGCTCCAGGCAGCGTTTACGGCTTACCCCTTTAAACTTTTCATTGTCCTGGATGGTGAATGGGATATCCAGGTGGTCCGCAAGCTGTTTCCATGCCAGATAGTGGTATTTGGCCGTATCGACGATGACCCCGTCCAGGTCAAAAATGAAGCCCTTCATAGGAATTTCATGTTTCTGGGTCGTATCCCGACCCCGTGATCCGGGAAATTCCGGTCATCAAATATAAAAAGGAAATCGGTTTTAGGAAGCCTGACATTATATAAGGAATAGATTTCAGAATGGGAGGCATGCCCACAAATATAAATTGATGGCCCAGGAGTATACTGATCGCTTCATCGGGCAGGCCAGAAAACCATGCAGGAGGGCGTCAGGTTGACTTACGCTTTACCAGGCTGGCCTGGATGACCTCGGTGCGATAATTACCGGGGTCCGTTTCGTCGTATTCATTTTCAATTTTATCGATGAGCATACGGGCAGCCGTTTCTCCCATCTGTTCCCCGTGCTGGGCAATAGCACTCAGCCCGGGCGTGGCATATTTCGAAAGGATTCCGTCCGTAAAGCCTATAAAGGAAATATCTCCGGGAATATCATAGCCCAGTTCACTGGCCAGACGCATACCCCGAATGGCGAATATCTCATTGACACTTAAGACTGCGTCAAAAGACTGATTTTGAAAAAAAGAACGGCTCAACTCCTCTTCTTCAAACTGAAAGGGGAGTTCCAGCACCAGCTCCTCGGAAAAAGGTATCCCGTGTTTCGCAAGTGCCTTGCGATATCCCTTTTCTCTTTTTTGGCTCACTCCCAGTTTGTGGGCTGTGGTAAAAAAAGCAATTCGTTTCTTCCCCTTTTGAATGAGGAATTCCACAGCCTCCAAAGCCGCGGCTTCATCGTCTATGATAACTTTATCGCAGGGAACCTCTT
>NZ_JBAVZJ010000192.1:0-1969 GCF_049588695.1 Robiginitalea sp. | reverse complement strand
GCTTCCCTCTGTTTAAGCACGCCTTCTTCCTCCCTCACAGCCTCGAGCAGCAATCGGGTAACGAGTTCCACATCACTGCCGTAGGCCACGCCGACACTTACAGCCTCTCTTGTTACGCGATGGTTTTGGGTATAATTAAACACCGTTTCCATCATAAACTTGTGGTTGGGAATCACCATGACCTTCTCATCCCTGGTTTGGGCCAGGGTAGTTCTGAGCCTGATTTCCAGTATTTTCCCAATGCGATCGTCGACCTCTACTATATCCCCGACACTTAAGGATTTATCGACCACAATCAGGATCCCGCCGATAATATCCTGAAACAACTCCTGCAGTGCGAGTCCAATACCGACAAAGAGTGCCGCAGAAGCCGTAATGAGCAGGGTAATATCAATACCTGCGGAGCTCATCGTGAGCAAGATGACACCGACGTAGATCAGGTACTTTACGTATTTGAAAATGGTGACAAATTTCATTTTATCCTCTGCATCCATCTTCCGGGTCAAGAGTACCCGTGTCCAGTTCATCAAAAACTTCGTGGCGATCAGCGCGAGAATGACGAGGATCAAAAGGCCAAACGTAATATGTATACCGTTGTTGGAATCGCCCAGGTGAATACCCGTGTTCAGAAACTCCTCAATGGTCTGCCAGAGATCGTTTTCGATAAAATCCTTTACATCATTTGTAGTGTCCTGAACCATAAACTCAATACTTTAACCATTTGAGCAATTCCCGGTAGGTGGGTTTTTTGCCATACATAAGAATACCTACTCTGTAAATCCTCGAGGCCAGGTAAACGATCGCCAAAAAAGTGAGTATCAGCAAAAAGATCGAAAGCAGGAGTTGCCATACAGGTACGCCCCCTTCCCCAATTCCGCCCGGCAACCGCATCATCATTACGATGGGTGAGGTCAGTGGAAAAATAGAAAATCCTACGGCAATAGGACCATGTGGGTTTGAAAAAACAGAAAAGAAGCCCACGTATATGGCCAGCATCAGAGGGAGGATTATAGGAAAGATAAACTGTTGGGTATCCGTCTCATTGTCAACAGCGGCGCCAATGGCCGCATAGATGGAGCTATAGATGAGATAGCCCAAAATAAAGTAAACCAGGAAAAACCCTATCATCAATCCCATGGGAATGTTGAGGAATTCCTCCACGATCAGGGCTGTAGTAGCATCGGTTTGCAACTGGTTTACCGGGTTGATCCCTTCAAGGCCCGGAGCTGTCCCGGACCCCTCGAGCAGAATGGACGGATCCAGATCTAAAAAGACCAACACGAGGACCATCAGGAGGGTGGCCGAAACTATCCAAATTAAGAACTGGGTGATCCCCGCCAGGGAGGTCCCGATAATTTTACCCAACATTAATTGGAAAGGCTTGACGGAAGAAATAATGATTTCAATAATTCGACTCGTTTTTTCCTCTATTACAGAACGCATGACGAAACCCCCGTATATGATTATAAACATCATGATAAGATATCCGAATCCCCCGCCTACAAGAGCTTTAAATTCATTGATTCCCTTAACACTGCGTTCACCGGCAAAAGTGGCTGTGTTGATTTCATATCCCACGCCGAGATCGGCGTACGTCTCAGGGCTCATCCCGAGTTCTTCGAGCCTGTACAGACGCAATCCCCTTTCCAGTATCCGCTCGATCCGATCCAGGACGGAAGTACTCGGAGCCTCCCGGGTATAGAGATACGCGCGTTCGGCTACCCAATCCAGTTGCGCACCATCCTCGAGATGAAGCAGTCCGTAGTAACCCATGGACAGGGTACTGTCTTTGGCCTCCTCCAGGGATAAATCCCGCAGGGTTACAAAAGAAACCCCGGGCTGGGGAAGAAAATCCCCCTGAAAAAAGGGGCTTTCATTGAGTACGGAGACAATCCGCTTTTCATTGTCGTTGATCTTGGTGAGATAGGCGATCAGGACAACCATACCCACCAGCAAAATGGGACTGAGG
>NZ_JBAVZJ010000191.1:0-2351 GCF_049588695.1 Robiginitalea sp. | reverse complement strand
AAGCTCCATTGATTTTTTTGGCAATAAGACGGCCGTTTTTGATTTCAGTAACCACAGATCCGGATTTACTCCAGGTGTCGAGATATTCCCCTCCGTGCGCAAATTCAAAGACGGGACCTTGTTTTTTCCAATGAATGAGATCGCTGGATACCGCACTGCACAACCGGGCCGTTTCATTGTTCCAGCCTGTATAGAGCATGAGGTATGTGCCGTTTTCCAACTCTACTACCCTGGGGTCTTCAACACCACCCGGATACTCCCATTTTAAATAAGCGTCCTGGTCCGGATAGAGGACAGGATGCGGGTATCGTTTAAATTCAAGCCCGTCAGTGCTCCAGGCCAATCCTATGCGGGAGGTTCGTTCCCCCAGTTTCGCCTTCGGATTGTCCTCTGCCCTGAAAAAAACAAAAATAGTGTCATTGCGCACCACGGCTCCGGGGTTAAAAACATCGGCCCGTTGCCAGGAGACAGAATCTTTTCGCACGGGGCAGAAGAATTTAAAGTTTGAATTCGCCTGAAGGATTGGGTTTTCAACGGGCTTTTCGAAGCCGGTCAACCAGGGTGACTGGGCCCAGAGCCCCAGTGGTACAAAAACAAGAAAGACAAAAAGGAAGTTGCGCATGGACTAATATAGGTTCTTTTAGCCGGATCAGCTGCATAAATAGGGGTTCGGGCCATTGCCAAATTGTGTATTTTCGTCCTTAGACAGCAAAAAAAAGATCGGAATTGTATAAAATCAGGTTGGGCTTTTGGGTACTCTTAGTCAGCAGCATTTCCTGTGGTGAGATTCACAGGGAAAAGCAGGATTCGACTTCAGAAAAATCAGGAGTCACAGCAGTATCAAATTCGCGGGACAGGGAAAATCAGTCACTCACCCCTGAAAAGGCAGCGGATCTTCCTGGAATCCCTGCCGGCAATAGCTGGGAAGATGGAGCAACCCCCACTGCTGATGCCAGGACTGTAAAATCACTTACTGCTTTAGAGGCCCTTCCCGATTCGGCCTTTGTCCGGCTCTCGGATTACAGTACAGCGTTTTCCTTTGACCTGCGCTACGCCACCGAAAACAATTTTATGAAGACCCGGGTATACGATTGCCCGAAATGCTATACCCGCGCCATTACCGCCCGCGCCCTTATCGCGGCCAATTCTGAATTTTTAAAGCACGGGGTGCGCATCCGTTTTTTCGACTGCTACCGACCCAATTCGGTCCAGTATCTCATGTGGAAGGTGGTCCCGAACCCGCAGTATGTGGCCAACCCGGTGAAAGGTTCAATCCACAATAGGGGGGGGGCTGTAGATATCACCCTCGAAACCCTTTCCGGCCAACCCCTCGATATGGGAACGGATTTCGACTATTTCGGGAAGCCGGCCTATCACGATGCCACCGACTTGCCGTCTGACGTACTGGAGAATAGAAAATTGCTCAAAGAAACTATGGAAAGCCATGGATTCTGGTCCGTGCGGACCGAGTGGTGGCATTACAACCTGAAAGCTGCTTCTGCCTATCCGGTTGCAAATTTCCAGTGGTCCTGCGAAATGGAAGCGTCTTTGTAGTCCTTTTTAAGTATTTTCCAGACGTTGACAGGCCAATACCCGGAGCGATTCATCATAGGAACGCACAAAGAAGAGATAGGTCTCGCCCCCATCTTTTATGCGATTCCGCTTCCTAAGGGTTGCCACGGATTCCGGAAAATTACGGGTGCTCACATTCGCTTTGGTATAGGAAATTTTTCCAGGTTTGTATTCCAGATTGTGTAGAATTTTAAACCGTCTCCCGGGAAAGGCGATACAGGAATCCGAGGTATAGAGATGTGTATTCAGGTGGATTTTATACAGGTTATAGCGGGCAGCTATCGATTTAAATCCGCCGGCCTTCAGAATCGCGGCATTGGGTTCGTATAGATATTCCATAGGGTTGGAAAAAGGGGCCTGGGCAACCTCCTCCTCTGTGGCATAAAATCGGAAAGGGGAGAAGGGTGTTTTCAGATCCACCGCAATACGCTCTGTTTCCTGTGTACAGCCTCTTTGAAGCAGCCAAATCAATTCCCGGACTTCATTGCCGACCGCCACAATGTGGACTTGCCGAACATTCCCCATCTGCCTGATACCCTCTGTGATATCCAGCATGGGGGAGGTTTTGACCATGATGTTCTCACTCACCTCAAATAATTCAGGGAGAATTTCAGGCAGGGGCGGTTCACAGTCTTCCAGGAGGAATACCTTCCTGCGATTCATTTTGCGCCTGGAGGGATCCAGGTAAATCCAATCAAAATCAGGTTTACTCAAGTGTTTACCCGCAATTAGCTCATTTTGCAGCAGGGACAGCGCATCCCCTTGATGCACCCATATGT
>NZ_JBAVZJ010000190.1:0-6699 GCF_049588695.1 Robiginitalea sp. | reverse complement strand
GTTTTACAAAGACCAAATCAGGGCACTTTTGTCGGGCGAGATACCCGCTCATGGCTGAGCGTACTCCGAAGACCCTCGCTTCATAACTCGCAGCGGCCACAACCCCCCTTTTAGATCCTCCGCCAACAGCCACAGGCTTTCCCCGGAGGGAAGGATTATCTTTTTGTTCGACTGAGGCATAAAAAGCATCCATATCCACATGAATTATTTTGCGCAGGGGCACTTCCGGATCCATAGTCTCAAATTTACTATATATTTAAGCGATGGAAAGCCAGGGAAAGAAGGCCATTGTATTGGGAGCCACGGGCCTTGTAGGTCGTCTGCTGACCTTGGGATTACTGGACGATAAGAGGTTTTCAGAGGTCCGGATATTGACCCGGAATCCTTTTGGACTTACCCACCCCAAGCTTACAGAAACTCAAGCGGATTTGATCGCGCTTAAGGATTACAAAACTGCATTTAAAGGAGATGTAGTCTTTTGTTGTGTGGGAACGACAAAGGTAAAAACCCCGGATAAGAAGGATTACAGGGCGATTGATTATGGTATTCCCGTGGCGGCTTCACGACTGTGCAGGGAGAACGGGATCCCTGCGCTGATTGTAGTTTCTGCACTTGGGGCAAACCCGGGGAGTCGTATCTTTTATAACCGAATCAAAGGTGAAATGGAAGCTGAAGTACTTCGAAGCGGGGTACCCCATATTCAATTAGTACAACCTTCGCTCATTGGCGGAAACCGGGAGGAGACCCGCATAGGGGAACAGATCGCCCAGAAGTTTATGAGGTTTTTGCAACCCCTGTTGACAGGGCCATTGAAAAAGTACCGAATGATCGATCCGGCGGATATTGCCGATGCGATGATTTTTTTGGCAGACCACCCGCAAAAAGAACCCCGGATCCCCTCAGATGAGATTGTTAAACTGGCCCAGGCCGGACGATCGGATAAGGGGGATAAAGCCCAAATGAAATGATAGAGATTGAAAGGAAGTTTCTCGTAACTGCCCCTGACTATCGGGAAGAATCCAGGTCGCAATTACGGATTCTACAGGGTTTTCTCTCGACAGATCCCGATCGGACGATTCGCGTCCGCTGTATAGGCCCCCAGGGTTTTTTGACGATCAAAGGGAGGACCTATGATGCAGGCACTTCCCGCCCGGAGTGGGAGTACGAAATTCCGCTCAAAGAAGCAGAGGAACTGCTCTTGCTCTGCGAATCCTTTCCCGTTGAAAAAATACGGTACCAGGTGGAGGTAGGCCCACACGTTTTTGAAGTGGATGAATTTACCGGACTGAACGATGGGTTGATTCTGGCGGAAGTAGAACTCACCGCTGCCTCGGAGTCTTTTGAAAAGCCCTCCTGGTTGGGGGAGGAGGTGACCGGAGACAACAGATATTATAACTCCCAACTCAGCCTTAACCCTTTTACGAAATGGTAAGGGCTGCACGCCTGGTTATTGAAGTGCATCCGTGGTGGGCGGCCAAAGGATTTCCGCTGAGGAGAATTTAGAAGACACTTTTAAACTGCTTTAAAAAGCGGAGGTCGTTTTCACTGAGCAGGCGGATGTCTGAGATTTGATAAAGCAATAGTGCAATCCGGTCTATTCCCATTCCGAAGGCAAAACCGGAGTATTCCGAAGCGTCTATTCCGCAATTCTCGAGCACATTAGGATCCACCATACCGCATCCCATTATTTCCAGCCAACCTGTTCCCTTGGTCATCCGGTAGTCGGTTTCTGTCTCAAGCCCCCAATAGACGTCTACTTCGGCACTGGGTTCGGTGAAGGGAAAATAAGAGGGTCTCAGTCTTATTTTCGACTTTCCGAAAAGGGCTGTTGTAAAATACTGCAGGGTTTGTTTCAGGTCGGCAAAGGATACATTTTTGTCAATGTACAATCCTTCAACCTGGTGGAAAAAGCAATGTGATCGGGCCGAGATAGCTTCATTCCTGTACACCCGCCCCGGTGAAATGGTTCTTATGGGGGGTTGGTTATTTTCCATATACCGCACCTGGACCGAGGAAGTATGGGTGCGCAGGAGGATGTCGGGATTCGTCTGGATAAAAAAGGTGTCCTGCATATCCCTTGCAGGATGGTATTCGGGAAGATTGAGTGCCGTGAAATTATGCCAGTCATCCTCAATTTCGGGGCCTTCAGAAACGGTGAACCCGATCCTTGAGAAAATATCGATAATCCGATTCCGTACAATGGAGATAGGATGTCGCGCACCTAGTTCTATAGGTTCTCCCGGACGGGTAAGGTCCCCGTATTGGTTTTCACTCAGATCGCTCCCCTCAATACGTTCCCGCAACTCATTGATTTTGTCCGTAGCGGCAACTTTTAATTCATTGACCTGTTGACCAAACGCGCGTTTCTCTTCTTTCGGAATGTCTTTTAACGCTTTAAAAAAATCGTTGAGGAGTCCTTTTTTTCCAAGATATTTAATTCGGAAGGCCTCAACAGCCTCGGCGTCTTCAGTGTCAAAGTCCTGGACTTCTGCGATGTGTTTTTTCAGTTGGTCAATCATGCAGATAACGGTTTTTCCCGGTATGCCCCCTAGTGAGGCTGTGGCAGGGCACAAATGTACTATTTTTCAGCTTTTTGGAATAGGATTGTTTTCTCGGATCCAATACATACACGATTTAAAAGATTCAAAGATCTGGTCTTCGGGCACGAGTTCCGGAATGATGTCAATGCCTTCCATCAAATACCTGGGTTGCTCGAGCAAATCCACAAAGAGTATAGTGACACCCTTTTGAACAAGGCCCTGCAATACTTCTTCCATGGCGTAAAGCCCCGACTGGTCCATATACTGCATCCGGCCTAAACGCAGGATGACGGTATGCGCAGAAGGAGGTATTTGCAGGGATAGTTGTTGGAAGCCACTGGTATTCCCAAAGAAAAGGGGGCCATTAAGGTGCTTTATAAAGACTTTATCGTCGAGGGATTCGGGGAATTGCTTTTCATCGGGCCAGGCCTTTTCCTTTTCCAGGGCGCGGACCTCTGAGCGTTTTGAAGTCAGGTCGCCTATGGCCTTCATAAAAATAAGGGATGCGATAATCAGGCCAATCCCAACGGCATATACCAAATTCCAAACTGTGGCCAGGACCATTACCACGAGCATAATGACCACGTCGGCACTAATCCGTACAGGGCCTAAACGCATATTCCTGGGAAGGCTGGGAATGGCCTTTAACCCCCGGTAATCCATAACGCTAATCCCAACGGTGATCAGGATTCCGGCCAGTACGGCAGCGGGTATTTGGGAAGCTACCGGACCCAGGGCGAGCAGGATAAAGAGTAGCAGAACCCCTGAAATCATACCCGACAATCTGGAAGTCCCACCCGCATTGATGTTTACCACTGTGCGAATGGTGGCACCAGCTCCCGGCAGTCCCCCGAAAAGGGACGCAATGCTATTGCCGATTCCCTGGCCGATGAGCTCCCGGTTGGGCTCGTGTCTCGTTTTAGTCATATTGTCGGCTACGACAGATGTCAGGAGCGAATCTATGGCGCCCAGGAGCGCCAGGGTAAATGCGGTAAATAAATAGGGGGTAATGGTCTGCATGTCGAATTCTGTAAATATCCGGAATTCAGGTAATGGCAATCCCTGTGGGATGGTTTCGATTGGACGGTATTGTATATTGAAAAAATAGGCCACCCCGGATACTGCTAAAAGGGCTACAAGTGTACTGGGAATTACCCGGGTGATTTTTTTGAAACCATAGATGATAAGTATGGTGGTCAGGGTAAGTATCAATTCAACCCAATTCAAATGCTCCAGGGCCCTTGGCAGGACACGGATGGCCCCAACCACTCCGGAGGCCTGAGATCCGGCAAGGGTCTGCGCTTCCTTACGGATAGCCTCTGAGGTAATTTCTCCAGACCTTTCGATGGTTTCCTTAAAGTCTTCAAGGACCAGGATGCCTTCTCCTGCTTCTTCTTCCAGAATGTTTTCCAGGAGTAATTCTTCGGCCTGTGGTTTAAAAATATCTATATACTCCGAATCTTCTTTGGGATAATAGCCGAGGGCAGGCAGGAGTTGCGTTATAATAATGATCAGGCCAATAGCCGTCATAAAACCCGAGATAACAGGATAGGGGATATACCGTATATACATGCCCAGTTTGAGCACTCCGAGGAGAACCTGCATTAACCCAGCCAAAAGGAACACCATAAGGATTGCCGGCAGGGCCTGGTCCAGGACGCCATTGTAAGTGGCTACTATCCCGGCAATTACAACCATACTCACTGCGGTCATAGGTGCAGTAGGTCCTGAAATCTGAGTTGGGGTGCCTCCGAAGAGAGCTGCAAAAAAACTGATAAAAATAGCGCCGTATAGTCCTGCGCTGGGCCCCAATCCTGAACTAACACCGAAGGCAAGGGCCAGGGGCAGGGCGACGATCCCAGCTGTAATGCCCCCGAAAAGATTTCCTTTTATATTTGAGAACAGGTGCTTCAATGATGTTCGGATTTGAGTGAAAAGGTCGTCTGCCAGTCAATTGTCCGGAGTGAAATCGCGGGGCGGACGGGGGTACTGACCATCAGCCTTACAGGAAACGAACCTCTCCAGAGGCGATATCGTACATGGCTCCGGAGATCAGGATTTCCCCATCTTCTTCCATCATACGGAGGACGGGGCTGAGTTTTCGAACATTCTCTATAGTCAAACGCACGTTGGTTTCAGCTACCTGATCTACAAATGAAAGATTTTGGGAGGTGCGTTCTTCGGGTTTTTCAGGTGTTGTAACCGCCTGAACAGCGGGCTTTATTTTAGACAACAGGGTGGTGAGGTTTCCCATTCGCGCATCGTCGCAAGCTCCTTTGACAGCTCCGCACGAGGTATGTCCGAGGACTAAAATCAGTTTTGTCCCGGCCAGTTTACAGGCGAATTCCATACTTCCCAGCAAATCGTCATTGACGATATTCCCGGCAACACGAACGCTGAAAATATCCCCTACACCCTGATCAAAAACGAGTTCAGCTGAAACTCTGGAGTCTATACAACTCAGGATGGTCGCAAAGGGGTATTGGCCCGTTGAGGTCGCCTGTACCTGTTGCAGGAGATCCCTTTGGGCCTGGCGGTTTGCAACAAAACGTTCATTGCCACTCCGGAGCAAGGCCAGCGCTCCCGCGGGTGTTATCGCGGCCTGATCTTCTTTAGTAAGTGCATTCATATTGGATGGTATTTTCAGGTGTTTTAGGCCTGAAGGTTTATATGTTCAGAATAATTGATGGGGTTATGGATTTCCCCCTTCTCGGAGATCAGCAGAATATCGATATTACGATCCCGGGCCTTAAACGCAAAGTCATCCAGGATTTCAATTATATCATTGTCCAGATACCGCGTTTTCTTAAGGTCAAGTTCCAGGAACGTACCTTCAGGGAGACCATCTAATTCTTTGAGAATGGCACCTTTATTGAAAAAGGTGACCTCTTCGGCCAGCGTCATACGAATCCTGTGTTGGTCGTTACTTCTGTCCACTATGTGTAAAAAGTGGCTGTTTTGGTAGCTTTTGAATAGGATGACCACAATGCCAACCCCAAGCCCGAGTCCGATACCAACCAGGAGGTCGGTAAAAATGATTCCCAGAACAGTAACAATAAAGGGAATGAACTGCTTCCAGCCCATGGAGTACATATGTCTAAAGAGGGTGGGTTTAGCCAGTTTATAGCCGACCAAAAAGAGTATTGCGGCCAGAACAGAAAGGGGGATTTTATTGAGAAGCCCGGGGATCAGGATTACGGAAATCAGCAGGAAAAACCCGTGGATTACAGCAGAGAGTTTTGTCCGTCCGCCCGACTGTATATTGGCTGAACTCCGGACGATTACCTGGGTAACCGGCAGTCCTCCGATAAGGCCTGAGATCATATTCCCCACCCCTTGCGAAAGCAGCTCCCGGTTTGTGGGAGTCACCCGCTTCATCGGATCGAGTTTATCGGTGGCCTCCACGCAAAGTAAGGTCTCAAGGCTCGCTACGAGGGCTATGGTAAATGCCGTTATCCATATTTCAGGCTGTCCGATAAGTCCGAAATTAGGGAAACTGAATTGGGCAAGGAAGGAAGCGGCATCTTCGGGGACCGGTACATTAACCAGGTGCTCAGATGAGATTCCCCAAAACGTGTTATCCCGGGTCACCATAAAAAACAGGATTCCACTGACTACCGCAACCAGAGGACCCTGAACCAATTGAAAAAATTTATGCTTTCTGGTCAGGATCCGGTCCCACAGGATTAGAATTCCCAGGCCGATAAGCGCTATCAGGGTAGAGCCCGGTGAAATATTCTGAAAAGTCCTTAAAATTTCTGAGAAGGTAGTTTCCCCATCGACCTGTATGAAGGCAAAATCGCCCTCGGGGTCCGCGTCATACCCAAAGAAATGCGGAATCTGTTTCAGGATAATGATGATTCCAATTCCGGTCAGCATCCCTTTGATGACAGAAGACGGAAAGTAATACCCGATAACCCCCGCTTTCAGGAACCCAAAAACCATTTGGATGGCACCTCCCAGGACCACGGCAAGCAGGAAGTTCTCATAGCCCCCGAGGGTTCCAATGGCTGTTAAAACAATAGCGGCCAATCCTGCCGCCGGGCCGCTCACCCCTACCTGGGACCCGCTGAGCATCCCGACAACAACCCCGCCGACGATACCCGCGATAACCCCTGAAAAGAGGGGTGCACCACTGGCCAAAGCGATGCCCAGACAC
>NZ_JBAVZJ010000189.1:0-2917 GCF_049588695.1 Robiginitalea sp. | reverse complement strand
GGCATAACCATAGCTACAAAAAAGGACGATGGATCTATTGACCTCGATACTGAGACTTTTAAAGCTTTAACCGGTAGATATTTATTAAGCGTACGACCAGAAGAGCCCAAGGCAGATGGTACTCAAGTGGTTTGGTTTTCAGGTCCGGATGGTGTGGTTCGATATGAAGGAAAACTAGGAAAGCGATTAATTCCTCCTTTTGAGGTAAAGATTAGAGAAATGCGGAGTGCCGGTGATTCACTCATATACAAAGGTGGCATCGAGTTTCCTGAGAATATTCAGCTTGCATACAATGAGAACACAGTTAGTTTAGATTATGCTGCGCCATTGTTTATAGCTCAAAAGGATATTGAGTATTCCACCTCTTTGGAGGGTTTAGAAACAAAATGGTCAGATTGGACAAAACAGACTACGAGAGAATTTATAAATCTTCCACCAGGTTCCTATTCCTTCAAAGTTAAAGCCCGCAGTCTCTTTGGTGATGAAACAGAAGAAGCCTCAGTTTCATTTGTTATTGCCCCACCCTGGTACCGCACCTGGTGGGCGTATGCTCTTTATGCCCTCAGTGCCCTGGCCCTTTTGTACTTTATTGTACGGGCACGGACCCGTATCCTGGTCAACCAGCGCAAGGCCCTCGAAGATAAGGTGCAGGTGCGCACCAAAGAGGTACAGCAGCGCCTCAACGAACTGGCCACAGTCAATTCTGTGACCAAAGCCCTGAACGATAAACTGGAACTCGAGGAACTCATTCAACTGGTAGGGAATAAGATGAAAGACGTCTTTAATTCGGATATTACCTACCTGGCGATTCTCGACCACGATACGAACATGATCAACTTTCCCTACCAGGACGGGGATGAGATGCCTCCATTTAAGCTCGGGGAGGGATTAACCTCTCGCATCATCCAATCCGGGGAATCCATGCTGATCAACCGGGATGTAGATATCATGGCGGAATACAATAAGCATGGGATTCAGCAAACCGGTAAACAGGCGATTTCCTACCTGGGGGTCCCTATTCCTGTTGAAGACGACATAATTGGGGTTCTGAGTGTGCAGAGCCTGACTCAAGCGGGCCGTTTTACGGAGGAAGATAAGAACCTCCTCAGCACTATTGCCATTAACGTAGGGGTTGCCCTGCACAATGCCGAACTCTTTGAGGAGGCAAAGGAAGCCAAGGCCAAGGCTGAAGAAGCCAATGAGGCCAAGAGCGCCTTTTTGTCCACCGTCAGTCATGAATTGCGCACTCCCCTGACCTCCGTCCTAGGGTTTGCCAAGATCATCCGGAAGCGACTGGTAGATAAGATATTTCCGGCAGTGACTGTAGAAGACCAGAAAATCAAAAAGACTATGAAGCAGGTGAGCGAAAACCTGGATGTAGTGGTCTCCGAAGGGGAACGCCTGACCAGCCTGATCAACGATGTACTGGATTTGGCCAAAATAGAGTCGGGCCGTATGGAGTGGAATATGAAACCCGTCTTTATTCAGGATGTTATCGGGAGGGCGGTGTCTGCAACTTCGGCACTTTTTGAAGAGAAAAGCCTCAAGCTTCAAAAAAACTTACCGGATAACCTTCCCCTGATTAGCGGAGATGAAGATAAGCTCATCCAGGTGGTCATTAACCTGTTGTCGAATGCCGTTAAGTTTACAGATAAAGGCTCCGTGGTCCTTGATGCCTACCTGGACAACAACCAGGTGATTGTTGAGGTGCAGGATACGGGCGTGGGGATTGCGGATGAAGACAAACACAAGATATTTGAACGGTTCCGACAGGCGGGTGATACCCTTACCGATAAACCCAAGGGGACCGGGCTCGGGCTCCCGATTTGCCGTGAAATTATCGAACACCACGGGGGCATCATCTGGATGCGAAGTGAGCCCAATGTGGGCAGTACCTTTTTCTTTTCTGTCCCCGTGATGGGGCAGGACGGGGATCAGCCTATCAAGCTGGACCGCATCCTCAATAGCCTGAAAACGCAAATCAAACATTCCTCCAGCAAAACCCTGGGAGATTCCCCAACCATTCTTGTGGTGGATGACGATACCCCCATCCGGTCGTTGCTGAGGCAGGAACTCTCGGATGCCGGATACAAGGTGAAGGAAGCGGCCAATGGGAAGGCGGCCCTGGATGCCGTGCGGCTCAACAAACCGGACCTGATTATCCTGGATGTGATGATGCCCGAGATCAATGGATTTGATGTGGCGGCCGTTCTGAAAAACGACCCGGCGACCATGGATATCCCCATCATCATCCTGTCTATTGTTCAGGATAAGGAACGCGGCTTCCGCATTGGCGTGGACCGCTACCTGACCAAGCCCATCGATACGGAAAAGCTTTTTCACGAAGTGGACGAGCTTCTGGAACAGGGTGTTTCCCGCAAACGGGTATTGGTGGTGGATGAAGATGCCAGTACAGTGAAGTCCCTGACAGATGTGCTTACGGCACGGGGATACAAGGTGATGGAGGCCAACCCGGACAAACTGATGGAGACCGCTTCGGAAATGAAGCCGGACATCATTATGCTGAAATCCCTGGACAAGCTCGAGAAGAAGGCCATTAAAGAACTCAAGTTCCAGAAGGGCATGGAGAATGTAATGTTCTTTGTGTACCAGTAGCCCGGAATCAATCCTAAATTCATAAATGCAAATAGATCCAATGGATAAAAAATTACTGATAGTCGACGATGAGGCCCATATACGAATGCTTATCGAACAAACCCTCGAAGATTTAGAAGACGAAGGAGTTGAATTGTTGTTTGCTGACAACGGGGCGGATGCCCTGAAAATCATTCAGGAAGAGCGACCTGACCTGGTATTCCTCGATGTGATGATGCCCAAAATGAATGGGATGGAGGTTTGCCAAAAGGTAAAAAAAGAACTCAAAATAACGGATACATATATTATTCTGCTCACGGCG
>NZ_JBAVZJ010000188.1:0-3687 GCF_049588695.1 Robiginitalea sp. | reverse complement strand
TTTAGTGCAAAAGATAATCATTTTGGGACAAAACGTGGCGATCCCCAAAAATCCAGAAGATGACTTCTTCAATACTAATTGTCGCCAGAATAACTAAACCTATGGTCTAAGTTTTGGGGAGTATTACCTAGTTTGGTTAATGGGTTACGTAAGGTTTTTCATTCCCTTCGGAATCCGGAAGCAAGCTTTTATTAGAACTGCCTACTGCAACTGCCGGCTAAATACTCAGGATTACGCCTGCGGCGTGATCCTGAAGTGGGGGGTACTGAATCAAACCCTTACTTCCGCCTGCTGGCGGAAGTCGGTTTTTCATTCCCTTCTGAATCCGGAAGCAAGCTTCCATTCTTCTGGGAATGAAAAAACCCCGACAGCTTTGCTGTCAGGGTTTGTTTCGTCGGGGTGGCAGGATTCGAACCTGCGGCCTCCTGCTCCCAAAGCAGGCGCGATAACCGGGCTACGCTACACCCCGAATAGGTCATCTATAAATCGTTGGGCACCTCGTTTTTTGATCTTTCGCTCTAGGCGCATTGCTTCTGATCTCGTGCTACAACAAAACTCGTATTTCAATTCCCATGGTATCCCTAATTTAGTATACCTACTTCTACCTGAATTGTGCCTTTCCAGACGATCTTTAAGATTTGAGGATTGACCTACATAATACTTTTTCAATGAACGACTGTACAGAATGTAAACTACTATCATTCCAAGCCTTTTCTTTCGTTAGCGGCCTTCCCGCCTGGGCGGGACGCGATAACCGGGCTACGCTACACCCCGAAACTAATTTTTTGAATACCGGACGGATCCGATCTCAGCGGAGAGACTGGGACTCGAACCCAGGCGACGGTTACCCGTCGACAGATTAGCAATCTGCTCCGTTACCACTCCGGCACCTCTCCAATAAATATGTTATGAACGTTTGGGAATTAATCCCTTTTATTGCGGTGGCAAATGTAGTTTTTCATTCCAAGGGAAGCAACTATTTTAATGGGTTTTTTGACAAGTTATTTTCAATTGCCTATTTGATAATTTCGAATGCCTATATGCATTCTGTCAAGGCCTGTTCACAGGAGCAAAACATACTATTCAAAGTACTGCTGCGAACTCGCAATCTCCCCCTGGGCGGTTATGGCTGAGGCTTTGATTTTTATCTTCTGTGTTTCGAAAGGCAATTTGAACCGGACGATGGCTTCCCCGTTTTCATCGGTCTCGATCTGGGGGTTCCAATATACCGTAGTAGGCTTATCGATGAACTTCTTGGCTTTTTTGGCCACCATAGCGGAATAGGACTCAAAGTCCGGGGTTTCATTGTATCCCTGAAAATAGAGCCTTCCTTCTTTCCGGTTGATAAATTCCAGATCAGAGCCATTGCGGGTATACACCATAATAACCCCACGACCTGCCCTGCTGCCGTAGATACCCCCTTCAGCCGGTCTTAGATATTCTATTCGGTCGATACTCCAGGCATCGAGGCCCATGGTAGGATCCACACCCGGGGAATTCCCCCAAATGAACCCATCGATCACCCATAGTGGCCCCTGTTGGTCGAGGACGGAACCAAAAGAATTCGGTGCGGCCGACGCATAGGAATTGGCACTGTTCACCGAAATACTAGGAGCCTCTACCGTACCCCCGGTAACGGTGATACCAGGGATTTCAGCAAAGAGTTGAAACATAAAACGCGGCTTTTCAATATCCTGTACCGCGGTACGGAATTTAGTCGCCTCCAACCCATAGGTCGGCGGCATCGCACGAGGCCTTTCGATTTTCTGATCGAACACCTCCACAGAATTTAGTTCGATCAAACCTTCTGAATCCAAAGGCTCCAGAGGGGAAGACTCAATGGTTTCCCGGTTTTGCTGCTTGGCAAAGGCCAATACCGCTTTGCGTTTGTGATCCTCATCATAGTCTTCCTGCACGGGGATTACTTTAACCAGCCGTGTTGAAGTGTCTTCACCCTCTGTCCGGAAGATCAGTTCGGTTTCACCTGTCAGCTGGAGGTTGTTTACCTCAAGCCGGCCTGAACCGTCTGTCTGCAATTCCCTTATGATCGCATCCTCTTCCGTCTGGATTAACAATTGTACAGTCGCGTTGCGCAACAGGCGGTTATTCAGATCATAGGCATAGCCGATTAAATCCAGGCCCCTTTGAAAGGGGTACATAATCGTGTCGGGGATCCTGGGGCCAATTCCTTCGTCCCCGGCTCCAGAGGTCAATAGCTCGAGGTCCTTGATAAAACGATCCGTTCTGACTGTACTCCACCCGGAAAGGTCTGCTCCGTGCAGTTCCCAGAGAAAATCCACATCCGGGGCCTCCCGAACGATGCTTTCTTCTCCCGCAACATGTGTTGCGCTGAGGGCCAGGGTCGTCTGTACAGGACTGCCGGCTGTATTTGTAACATGTACTTTGTAAGCGCGCTCCCCTGCCCGGGCCGCTTCATTCAGGGGGGTAAATGCGATATTCAGGGAGTTATTGGGATCCATGAATACTGGTCTTCGGGACCAAACAGATGCTTCACCATCGACCAGGGAAACATTCATAATCCCAAAGGGGATGCCACTCCTGGGGATTTCAAGGGTGATATCAGACGCTTCCAAATCCAGTTCCTTTTCGAAATAGGTAATCCCATTCATCTCTCCCTTTAGCCGCACCTCCTTTGAGATCATTTCCGGGGTCGCCTGTATGCGTATCTTAAGGGTGGTCGGGTCCAGGTTGTTTATGTTCAGTACATATCCTTCTTCAACAACCGCCGGGATTTGGTAAGTCTTCCCATTTGAAGTCTCCAACATATAATGCTCCCGCGGATGCGGGTTGAAATTAGCCGTCATAATACCGTTGTCGAAGGCTACAATGGGGCTTATCTGTTTCCCGGATCCATCGACTATTTTCCCCTCAAATACTCCAGGTTTACCATTTTTGCCTGTTGCCTTTATCAGCAACCGATTCTCCAGATCCGCAATAAGGCGACCGCCTTCGGGATAAAAGCGCACCTTAAGGTCCTGGTCATTTTGGGAGGCCAATGTCCCTTCCCCGCCTGAACGATTGCGTTTTCTGCCATCTACAATACTGAGTTTTTTGGTAAAATATGCGCCCTCTCCGTAATTCTGCATCCATCTCGTATACGCACGCAGCTCATAGCTCCCGGTCTCTGTTTTTTCCGGAAGGTGTATCGCTCCCTCTGTCGTCCCGTTTTCAATTTTATAGTACTGAGATCCCACGACCGAACTGTCCTCTTTGCGAACCAGGTCCACTTTAAGCACCTGACTCAGGGTGGCCCGTACCCGGTTGGGGCCGGTGAGCACATAACCCTTAAAGAAAAGCGGACTGTTTTGATCAATCGTCGTTTTATCCAGGTGGAGCAGCACGCGTTCCTGCCATGTGATCAGGGAATCCATTTGGTTGATTTGAGCATTTCCCGTTTGCTCGCCTTCAAAAATACCTGCCAGCTCAGGCTGGTTGGGCCCTCTGAATTGAGCGGTAGCCGAAAGGCAACCCAAAACAACGCACACAAGTACAATGTATTTAAGCTTTATCATGGCATTTTATTTTAATAGTTTATCTTGTTTTTTTAATAGTATTACTATCATTTTAGCCTACACGCTGCCCTGCCCCCTATTGGCGTGGACTTTAGTATTCTCAATATTGCCACCGGTTAACACACCAACCTGGTCCGCAGCATAAAGACTGCAG
>NZ_JBAVZJ010000187.1:0-2711 GCF_049588695.1 Robiginitalea sp. | reverse complement strand
CTATAAAAGAGAATACCGCTAGCATCCAAAATACATCCTGATGCCCGGCCTCGCCCGGAGAACGATCGAGCAGGACGCCCATTGCCGGGCCTGCAAAGATATCTGGTGTATAACCGACAAGCGATATCAGACCTACCGCCGTACCTGTAAGGACCAGTGGAATCTTCCCGCGCTCCATCACTGCAAAATAGAGGGAACGGGCAGCGTACACCCCCGTAGCGACTACTGTGATGGAGATGAAAAACAACAAGGTGGAAGATGCAGAAATGATCCCGCTGGCAAAAAGCAAGGCGCCGAAAAAAGAAATTACGAAGCTCACAAGCAGCCAAAACGTTGTCTGGGTGCGATCTGCGAGTATGCCGATAAGCACACCGATGAGCGGACGAATAAAAAGCAATACCATCCCTACCTGTGCAGATGCCACCTGATCGTACTCCATCACATCCTGGGCATAGAGGGAAAAGACATCCGTAATCTTGTAACCGACATAGGCGCAAAGGATGATGACCATTAGAAGCCAAACCGAGGGCAACCTAAGGACCTGTTTAATTTGGGGGATGGATATCTGCTCGAGGACAATGGCCTTCTCACGTTTGGGATCCAGTCGCATGAAAACCCAAACCAGCACCCCGACAACACTCACTATACCGGATGAAACCAGTATGACATACCTGAAGGCATCCCGGTTTTCAGCGAGGGTTGGTTCGGCGATTTGCGACCCAAGGAATAAGGAAAAAACAAAAACACCCATCGCCCCGAAAAGGGCGCCTACAAGTCCGCGTCCCCCATCCAGAAAACCAAAAGCTTTTCCCTGGGAGGTAGTACCTCCCCAGATCCTGGTCGCCTTGATCATAGGAGCCCAGCACAAAAAAATGGTGGTAAACCCCCAGTAACCGTACAAAATCTGCAAAGTCTGAAACCCTGGAAAAGTGGCATATAGCAGGCCCCCGAGAGCAGTCATCCAAAGGCCGGAAGCAATGAGCTTCCGTGGTGGAAAGCGATCGGCCAGGGGCCCGCCGAAAAGATAGGATATAACAGCCACAATGCCGTAAATGGAGAAGCAAAGCCCGAGTTCGGTATTATCCAGCCTGAAGGATTCAAGTACGGTGGGCCGAAAGACGCGCGCTAAAACAAAGGGCAGGATAAAAACAGATTCGCCTGCAAGAATCAGCAGGACCAGGAAATACCAGGGAGTTCTTTGTGCTTTACCAGACGGCATGCATCAGGGGTTTGCATATTCAGGGTATTGAAAAAACTGCGTTTCTGCCTTGGAAACTGAACACCCCGAAAAATTTGTGTGGCTAAAGTTAACGTAATTATTTTTCCATAATTAAGTATCCGGGTAAAACCCGTAGTTGGGAGTATAGGTTCCAGTTCATACGTGTGCCGCTTGTGAATGATATCACGCTCTTACCCAAAGTGTTCTTAAAGAATAAGATGTTCCCATATATCCCGGCCGATAATCACCTCAGGACTCGGTATTCTTTTCCTTATCCTCTTTTCGAAAGGTTTGGCGATAACGTATTAGCAGGCGTATCCCGAGCCGTGCAAATAGGATAATCGCAATCAACGATATGATATCGACAGCTTCCAAAAGAACGGAATTATTAAAATGTCAGGTGGTGCGGCCCGTTATTCCATCGCCGTCAATATCCCTGGACAAGTGTTCTTCCAGGGCTTCCAGGGTTTTTCGGAGCTGGGCTCGGGTGTGTTCCTGTTGCTTTTCGAGTTGGGCTACGCGTTCCTCAAGATTATCGGCCTTTTTTTCTTGTTTGTCCAATTCATCTTGTTGAAGTAAATCCCAAAAAATTCCCATAGCGTTTTGTATTTAAAGGTTAGATATGTCGAAGTTATGTAACATAGGTCAGCCAAGGCTTCTTACCTGGGGTTGATGGGTGATTCCGTCCTGAGCATCGATAGGAGGGATTTCAACACAGACGCCTATCAGTATTTTTATCAAGGCCCGTCTCCCAAAGGATATAGAGGCGCCATGTGGCCAAATGCCCTTGAGCAACTTATGTCAGCACGCGTTTTAAGCCCGCATTAAATGCCTCCACCTCCTCTATCTTCCCGGTACTAATACGCGCCCAATCGAGTAGGGGAGGGAAGGGGCGACCAATTTGAACGCCTTCAGCCCCCATTTTTCCAATAAGCTTGTCGACAGGCATTCCGCTTCTGAAAAATACAAAGTTGGTATGCGAACGGATGTATTCGATATTCATTTGGTCGAGCTGATTGTAGATCATGCTTTTGCACTTCTCGTTTTGGGCCAGACTGAATTTATAAAAGTCGGTATCTGCCAAAGCCTGACGTGCCGCCATTATGGCCAGGGTATTGGTATTCGCCATCAGGGAATCCTTCAGCCTTTTCGCGATATCCGGACGCGCTACCAGGTATCCGATTCGAAGGCCAGCGAGGCCGTATACTTTAGAAAAAGTCTTGGAGACTATAACATTGTAGCCTTCACGGACCAGGCCGGTCATGGAAGGATAGTTGGGTTCGGTGATATAGTCGTAATAGGCCTCATCGCTGAATACAACCGCTTTTGACGCGGTGGAACTGCAAAAATCACGCAGCCTGCCGGCATCGAGAAGGGTTCCCGAAGGATTGTTTGGATTACAGATAAAGATCAAACGGGTTTTTCCCGTAACCCTGCGGTCCATAGCGTCCAGATCGTGGGTAAGTGTTTCATCCAGGGGAACCCGATGTAC
>NZ_JBAVZJ010000186.1:0-5182 GCF_049588695.1 Robiginitalea sp. | reverse complement strand
GCCCTGTTCTGGTAGTCCCTGAAGGAGCCGAGGTAGGGACCCTCGAACATCTCCTTTTTCCGACAGATTTTAAACCGAATTACGAGGAATTACCCCTAAAATTCCTTAAATATTTGCTGGGAAAACCCGAAGTAATTTTGCATGTATTACATGCGTATACCCCCGCAGATGCGGAACCTGAGCGCGAAAAGGGAAGGGCGCAACTCAAGGAATTGCTGGGGGGATATACCTGGGAGATGACTGAAACTGCCCAGGGGGATGTTATCGGGGCCATTAATCGTTTCGCCCGGGACACCCCGATACAGATGTTGCTTTTGGTGCGTAATACGCATACGTTTCTTGAGAATTTGCTCGTAACCCCTGTAATCGATCAAATTGGGTTGCATACCCGGATTCCCTTTCTGGTGATTCCCCCATCCGGAAATGCAAACAATCAGGAATAAATCTAAATCATATTAACTTCAAAAAATAATTATCATGAAACAGATCGGTATATGGATGGACAAAAAAGAGGCCTTTGTGGTTTCGGTAGACCAGGGAGAGACCACAATGCAGACTGTGCCTTCAGATCTGGAGTTTTTTAACCCCAAAGGCGGTTCCCGCTCGAAAACCCGTTGGGGTCCACAGCAGGTGGTCCACGACAGCCGGTACACCGAAAGGGAAACCCATCAGCTTCGGGAGTATTACGATCAGCTTGCGGACAAACTCCGGGAGGCCGATGCCATTGTGCTCTTCGGACCTGCTGGAACCAATTCAGACTTTAAAAAGCGACTGGATCAGGAGTATCCTGCTATCAGTGCCCGGGTAAGAGACGTCCTGACAGCGGACAGCATGACCTCCAATCAGGTACAGGCCCTGATCCGGGAGTATTTTGAATCATAAGTAGTTATAAGGGTATCGTTTTATGGTTGGTAGTCCTAAAATCGTTAAAGCCTCTGGCGAAAAGGTTCCATTTTCAGCCGCGAAACTGAAGAAATCCCTATTGCACAGTGGAGCCCCGGCTGATTTGGTCAATACTATTGTCCAAAAGGTAACTGCTGAGGTCTATGAAGGCATGCCCACCCGCAAAATATATAAACGTGCTTTTGCCCTTTTAAGAGGCTATAGGGCGTCTTATGCTTCCCGATACAAATTAAAACAGGCCATTTATGAATTAGGCCCCACCGGTTTTCCTTTTGAGAGATTCATCAGTGCAGTGCTCAGCCACTTGGGATTTCAGACAAAGAGTAACCAGCGCTTTCGGGGCAAATGTGTCTCACATGAGATTGATGTGGTGGCCACCAATGGCGAAGGTACCCGTCTCATTGAGTGTAAATACCATTCAGATCCAGGAAAAAAATGTGACGTCAAGGTACCCTTGTACATATATTCAAGGTTTGAGGACGTGCTCCAAAACGGGGGACACCGAACGGGAAATCATTCGGAGTTTAAACCGGGCTGGGTTGTGACCAATACCAGATTTACCGGGGATGCGGAAAAATACGGGAACTGTGTCGGGCTATATCTTCTGAGTTGGAATCATCCCCCTGAAAACAGTTTGAAAATGCGAATCGATCGTTCGGGCCTCTATCCGATTACGGTGAGCCCCCTTCTAAGCGCAAAGGAAAAGCAGTTGCTCCTTGAACAGGGGCCCGTACTCTGCAGGGAGGTTTTGAAAAAACCCCATCTGCTGGATCAGATAGGGATTTCTAAATCGCGGAAAAATCGAATCCTCAAAGAGTTTGGTCAATTGTGTGCTGTAAATGCAAACTCATGGATGGACTGAAAATACATTTCTGGGGTGCCGCCGGCTGCGTAACTGGCTCGAAGTTTTTACTCGAGACCCCTTCGGTTCGCATTCTGGTGGACTGTGGTATGTTTCAGGGCCTGAAAGATATCCGGCGACGGAACTGGGAACCCTGGCCTTTACGACCTTCTGAGATCCAAAGAGTGCTCATAACCCATGGACATCTCGACCATGTGGGGATGCTGCCGCGCCTGGTACGCGAGGGTTTTAAAGGGCCTATTTACGGAACGACGCCAAGCCTGGAGGTAGCCCGGATCGTCCTGGAGGACAGTGCCAAAATTCATGAAGAAGAAGCTGAGCGCGCCAGAAAAGAAGGCTATAGCCGTCATGAAGACCCCTTGCCTTTATATACCGTTGACGATGTTCGGGCCACAGTAGCCCTTTTTGAACCCATACCCAAAGATCATTGGGAATCTGTAGGGGACGATTTAAAATTTCGCTTTCGCTTTAACGGGCATATCCTGGGTGCTTGTTTTATTGAGATCGTTATGGCCGAGAGGTATATTGTTTTTTCAGGAGATGTAGGCCGGCCCGGTGATCCATTGCTCGCTCCACCAGATAGACCCAAGCGAGCAGACGTTCTTTTTTTGGAAAGTACGTATGGCAACAGGAACCATCCCCAGATCGATATACAATCGTGTCTGCAGGAACATGTCAATGCCGCAATCAGCGAATCCGGGACATGCATTATCCCGAGTTTTGCAGTGGAGCGCTTGCAGACTGTCATGTACCTGCTCTGGAAACTGGTCCGTGCCAACAGGATACCGAATTTGCCTATTTACGTAGATAGCCCAATGGGGGAGAATGTTCTCGATCTCTTTGCCCGCTTTCCACACTGGCACAAACTGCCAATGGAAGATTACCGGAAAATGCGTCGTCAAATCAAGGTTATAACGGAATACAGAGATACATGGAAGGCTATTGATGATCCCAGACCCAAGGTAGTAGTTGCAGGAAGTGGTATGCTCTCCGGAGGTAGGGTGTTGACCTACCTGAGCCAGTTGCTGGACCGTCCCACCACCCGGATTTTGCTGGTAGGGTATCAGGCGGAGGGCACCCGGGGCAGAAATTTACTCGAAGGGGCACACGAACTTAAAATATTTGGAAAATACATCCCTGTAGCGGCAAAAGTGATACAATTGGATAGTTTATCGGCCCATGCTGATCAGGGTGAATTAATGGATTGGGTTGCCGATATTGCGCCATCTCCTGAGTATATTTTTCTGGTACATGGAGAACCGACTGCTCAGGATGCCCTGCGCGTAAAACTGGAAACTGAAAAAGGGTGGTTGGCCCGTATTCCCAGGTTAATGGAAATGTATGAAATAAATACATCCCCACTCTGACCATGGTTGCCTGAATTGCGATTGAAAAGCCGTAACTTAAAAGCTTAAAAATTCGATGCTCATGAATGCTTCTGACGGGAACTCCGGAACTCCTGAAAATGTTAAAAGCCGCAAGCGCGCCATAGAGAGGGATTTGCAGTTTATTTTTTTCCTTCTCAATGCGCCCATATATCAAAAACAAAGACCGAACCTTTATGAACGGCTCCGGGAATACAGCACCCAGGCAGGAGCGCTGGAAGCTGAAATTAACCACCTGGATAAAGGCGTGGGCAACAACCTTGAGAATTATGAAAGGAAACTGAACACCTGGAAATCCGGCTTGTATGAATTCCTTGAGAGCATGTTGTAATCAGTGGATTATACTGCAAAAAACCTTACCTATGAACACCCGATCACAAACTTCTTTTGGTTATATACTCTTTGGAGCGTTGTTTGCCCTATTGTTTTTGTCCTGCGGATCTATGAAAGAGGAATCCCAATATAAAAACCCGGAAACCGTGCTGTTTCACGCAGATAAGGTACTGGTGGTTGGAATGGTCTCAGATTACAATACCCGGCTCCGGTTTGAAACCCGTTTAAAAGATGCCTTTGCAGAGCGGGGCGTTGAGGCCATGCGCAGTGTCGATCTTTTTGATGTCGATTTTACCGCTTCCCAGCGGAACGAAGCCGAATTGGATAAAGTAGAACAGCAACTGCTCGATAAGGATTTCGATGCGATTCTTTTTTCGAAACGCATCAATTCTGAGACGCGGAACCAACTCAGTGGTCAGTTGGCGGAGATGGGAAGGACTTATGAACGATTTCAGGAAGACTATATAATTCATCAGGGGATATATTACGACGAAGATTTCAATTCCCGTCCGGGCCGGTATTCTGCGGAGACCTCGCTCTACTGCATCTGCGACGGAAAACAGCGCGAATTAATCTGGCGCTCCGACGTTCGCCTGCCCAAAAAAAGGAATTCCGATCGTGTTTTTGATTCCTATGCCGACTGGCTGATTCGAAACCTGGAAGACGAACAGCTCATAATAGGGGAAGAGCCTTTTTAATTCACGCTACAACAGTGGGCTGACCAGGCGGGCCGCTCCTTCGGCCAGGCGTTCTGTCCACGGTCGTTCTCTAAAGTCCCGGTAATTCAGCTCGAGGCTTTTACTACAATCCCGTTCGAAATATTCCCTGAGCCTGAGCGCCGTATCCTTCTCATAAACAACGGCATTTACTTCGTAGTTGTGTTGAAAACTACGGTCATCTACATTTGCTGTTCCAATGGTACAGATCCGATCGTCTACGGTAATAATCTTACTGTGGAGAAAACCTTCGGGATAAAGAAAGATACGCACTCCTGAGTGGAGGAATCGCTGGAAATAGGACCGGACACACAGGTTGACGATCACACTGTCCGATTTCGTGGAAAGCAGGAGCCTCACATCGACTCCACTCAGGGCAGCGGTATGCAGGGCCGTCATCAGGGCGTGGTTGGGGATGATATACGGATTGGTTATATAGACGTGTTTTCGGGCACTGTTAATCAGGGTAAAATATAATTTTTCCATCAGGGAAAAATCATCATTGGGCCCGCTGGCCAGGATCTGCATTCGGGTTTTTCCATTAAATCCAGGGACCGAAGGCGGTGTTATTTGAAGTTGATTCCCGCTGACCAGTTCCCAGTCATTGATAAATATCGTGTTCAGGTGGTGGGCGGCACTGCCCCGGATCATAAGGTGCATATCGTGCCACATCCCCAGGGTATCATCTCCTTTGAGGTATTTGTCTGAAATATTAATCCCACCCGTAAAGGCTATTTTCCCGTCCACCACTATGATCTTTCTGTGGTTTCGATAATTGAGGGAGGTTAAAAAACGTCCGAAACTGTAGGGTAAAAAGTTATAGACCTCGATCCCCGCTTCTCTGAGCTTGTTCAGATAGGCGCGGCTCAGTGAGAGACTGCCAATACTGTCGTATATGAGTCTGACTTCAACCCCTTCAGCCTCTTTTTGTGTGAAAAGTTCCAGCAAGCGATCTGCGAGTTCACCTTCTTCAAAGATGTAGT
>NZ_JBAVZJ010000185.1:0-4154 GCF_049588695.1 Robiginitalea sp. | reverse complement strand
GAAAACAGGCGTTCGGGGGCATATGGTAACGCCACACTCCACCATGTGATCTTCCCGGAAATGCGAAGCGATGCATCACAAGCAGCCGGCTTCAAGACATTATACAAATAAAGGGTTTTCGGTACTGTTCTCTGATTAAAGAGGTGAAACCCCATTCGAATTGAACTTGGAGGGATCAGGCGTATTTTTTCAGGACTTTCTCCTGGACCATTTCAGTCATATTTCGCCACGAGGAATTTCACGGCCTTTTCCGGCTCCACTTCATTTAGGGAGTGTTCTATGAGTTCCCGTACCAGGGAATCGATGGTTTCTTCGCTGCAACCCAGTTTTACACCCAGGGATTTACAGAGGAATAATTCCTTTTCATCGATCCTGCCATCCACCATCATAACGGTAATCAGGTGATAGAGGTGCTCCATACGCTCTTCTGAAGTTTTTGGGGTAATCAGGGGGACAGCATCCGGGTTACGGATGATATTGGTGACTTCATGCGTGGACATATGGAACTTTTCGGCCAACCCGATCACCAGGTCCATTTCGGTCCGGTCTACATCCCCATCCGCCCGGGCCACGGAGAAAAGGTTTTTAAAATGGCTTCTGCGCTTCTTTTTGTCGTAGCTGCTGAACAGATCTGATAATCCCATCTGAGTTTTTTTTGAGCGGTTAAGAATTGTGTAACCCCAAAGGTTTATTCCACCGTCCGGCAGCAGGCGAAATCTGAGGGATCCTTTTGGGAATTAAATATAGGGAATTCTGTAATCTTGTATTCTTCCCGCTTGTTCGAAATACTAGCATTCCGTTTCTTCAGTCGGCAGTTCGCAGTTGCAGTATGCAGTATGCGCTAAATCTAACTCGGATTAGCCGGTGCGATTTTAAAGCGAAACCAAAATGGAATCACCTATTGCCCAAAATAGTAATCGAAAATTGCAACAAGGTCCTCACTTTGGGAGATCGAAAGTTTGTTGGTTTTTATATAACTTTTTATCCTCCCTGCGTCATTTTCGAAGAATTCCCTGAATCCTTTTGAATTACCGGGTAAGGGTACTACAGACCCTGAAGTCTTCCGTTTGTCCATGATGTAAAATTGGTCCTGAGTCTTTTTAAAAACAGCAGGTTCGGCCGCGGCATATCCCTGAGCCTTAACTTCCTTGAAGTACTTCTTATTTTCACGAACAAAAAGGGTGTAGTTTTCAGAACGATGTACTACGCGCAAAAATGTTGAGACTTTATCTCCTTTCGGATTGATATATTCATGTGTTTCATAGACCTGATCGTTTCCATTGAGGAGCGTAATGGTATACGGAATGGAGTTGTCCAGTACAATTACCCGATCCTGAGCCATCTGAATTTCTACAACTCCTTCCACCGCATCAAATCTGACAAAATGAGTTTCATCCCGATCGTTAATTCTCGCTGCGGTAAACACTTCATTTAAATATGGCGACCCTTCGGGCGCCTTGTATTTGGTTTTGTAAAAATTCGGCTCATAATAGACAGTGCCAAACTCTTCATTTCGCAATTGCTGAGCGCACATATCTCCATAGCAAAACACAGCGAAAAAACAACCAAGCGAGGCTTGGAGAATCCTTGGTTTGGAATTAAAAACATTCATCACCTGTGGCATGTCCCTAAAGATACTTCTTAAAGGGCAGAGAGTCAATTGACTTGTTCCCCAGTCCTTACTCCGCAGTCTGCAGTAACTTCATGTGAACCTTGAACCCTTTCTGCCCACTGCCACTGCCCATTGAAGACTCCCCTTTTGAACCTTGAACCCTTTTCCAAGTCCGCAGTTCACAGTTGCAGTATGCAGAACTTAGATGATTAAAGTCGTAAAGTCGTATTCTTTTCTGCCAACTGCCCCTGCCCACTGAAGACTTTTTTTGAACCTTGAACCCTTTCTGCCCACTGCCACTGCCTACTGAAGACTCTTTTTGAACCCTTCAGCAACTCTTAGTTAAAGTGAAACCCGACTCCAAGGAAAACACGAAGATTGTTCGTTCCATTGACCCATGAAAGATCAAAATTAACCGGGCCGAGGATTGAATTGTAAGAGAGGGTGCTGCCTGCAGACATTATAAAACTGGTTTCAGTGGCACTTTCCCAATCCCCGGTTGGGTTAAAAAAGTCATCTGTATAGTCGTCAAAAGACCCAAACCCAACAGATGCCATATTTACATGTGGGGTAAGGAACACTTTGCGGAAAAGGTTGAGTTGTGTCCCGAGGGAAATGCCCACATATTGATTTACGATGAGCTCCTTTTGGTTTAAACCCGGGAAGTGATGGGAGTCTAATCTGGGGTTCTCGATATTGCCGCCGAATATGTACTGCGCGCCCAGGCCAAAGTCAAGAAGGGATACATCACTGTCCTGCAGGTTATCCTGGAATAAGAAATGGGAAGCCGCACCAATAATTACAGAGGACTTCGGGCTTACCGGAAGTCGAACCTCATAGTCCAGCCCCAATTTTGAAAATCCATTGGTCTTTCCCACTACGGGTTCGGCGGCATCCAAAGAGTATTTCAGGTCCACATGGCTGTAAAGGGATCTTCCGATATAGCCCCTGAGCAAAGTCCCCCGGGTGGCAAAAAAGACCTTGTCCATGGAATTGTGCTGGTACTGACCGTATATTTCCAGGTTGTTGAAACGGTAGCGGTCTAATTGGAAGAAATTGTCGTTTACATCGGGGTCTATGGTTGGCCTCAGCGTGGTATGCTCGTATTTTACACCGAAGCCTATATAGTTGACTAAGGAATTCAGGTTCAGATTTATTTGATTGTCGAAAATCCCGTACTGATATTTGAGGTCATCTACATATTCCCCCAAAACAAAGACCTTTTCTTCCTGTTGCTGTCCCATCATTTCTGCACGCCACCACCACACTTTTTGAGGGCCAAAGGAAGCCTGGTGTTGTAACCGAAATTTTGGCCGTTCAGCAACATCGAGGGTAACCAGCGTCCTGGAGGAAGTACCCAGTACATTTAGGCCCGTGTAGTTCACAATCACACCCACCCCGTTATCTGTGTCAAAATGCAATGAGCCTTTGAACTGATGCGTGGGGTACTCTAACCCGGATATCTCGAATGCCAGGGAATCATCGGTATTCTGAAGCAGATAATTTACTTGTGAAAAACGCCCTGTACCCATGGCGCGGTCTATTCCCGACTTAACATCCCGAAGTGTATACGCCGTATCCGGTTTTAAATTCGTGCGTTCCCGGACCAGGGTCCTGTTTCCCTTACTGATTCCTTTATAGACAATGGTGTCAAAGGTTACTTTCTCTTCATATTCCGGAATTTCGTGTGGTCTTTGTTCGAAGTTATTAAGTCCTTCAGCAAGGGCAGCCAAAGCATCACTGTTTTTCGATACCCCGATCTTACCTTCCTGTATCATGGTTTCGGATTTCACAAAATCTGAAGTAGAATAGGTCAAATTCGGGACATGGTCGACGAGGATATCACAAAGCGCCCGACTCTTCGGATTTTTCAGGTAACTGTTCAGCATTCCGGCCTGGAACATAATCGAACTCAGGTTTTCCAGTTTCTCTTTGGGCAATATATTCCCCCCTACGTCACTCCCAATAATAATGTCGGCCCCCATGGCTTTGGCAACATCTACCGGGAAATTGTTCAGGACACCCCCATCCACAAGGAGGGTCTCATTATAGGGCACAGCGGTGAAAATTCCGGGGATGGAGATACTTGCACGCATGGCAAAAGCCAGTGTTCCGGATTCCAGGATGACCTCTTTCCCATTAACGATGTCTGTTGACATGGCGCGGAAGGGGATAGGCAGGTCGTCAAAGTCATTGACCTTATGGACCGGGAAGGTCAGGGAGGAAATAAAGGTCCGCAGGTTCTGATCATTTATAAGGGAATTTCCGAGTCGGATCTTTCCATTTTCGAGACCCAGGGTAATCATATAGCGATTGAATTCACTTTTCTCCTCTGCCGTTACATCGTTCAAAGCGATTCCACCACCCATTATATTGTCCCAGTCTGCTGACCTGGCAATCTGCGCGATGCTATCCCCGGAATACCCCATGGCGTACAATCCCCCAACCATGGTGCCCATACTATTCCCCACAACCAGGTCGGGCACAATCCCAAGCGAATCCAGGGCTTGCAACAAAGGAATGTGTGCCAGGCCTTTGGCCC
>NZ_JBAVZJ010000184.1:0-1945 GCF_049588695.1 Robiginitalea sp. | reverse complement strand
GGTATCGATAAGCCTGATGTCCGGTATGTGATCCACCACGATATTCCAAAAAGCATCGAGAGTTATTACCAGGAAACCGGTCGGGCCGGGCGTGATGGGGGGGAAGGGCATTGCCTTGCCTTCTATTCGTATAAAGACGTCGAGAAGCTCGAAAAATTTATGGCTGGAAAACCGGTGGCAGAACAGGAGATCGGCAATGCGCTCCTTCAGGAGATAGTCGCTTATGCCGAGACCAGTATGTCCAGAAGAAAATTTATCCTGCACTATTTTGGAGAGGAGTTTGACGCTGTAAACGGAGATGGGGCGGATATGGATGACAATGCACGGAATCCTAAAGAAAAGGAGGAAGCCCGGGATAACGTCATCAAACTGCTCCGCGCTGTTCAGGGGACCAATGAGAAGTTCAAGTCCAAGGAAATCGTCCTCACCCTTTTGGGGCAAACCAATGCGCTTACGGCCTCGCATAAGACGGATGAAAAAGAGATTTATGGCATAGGGAAGGACCGCGATAAACACTATTGGATGGCCCTGATCCGACAGGTTTTGGTGGCCAGGTTACTCCATAAAGAAATCGAGCAATACGGTATTCTCCACCTGAGCGAGGCCGGTAGGAAATTTTTGGAATCCCCGACTTCTTTTATGATGACAAAAGACCATGTCTATCACGAGGAGGCTTCGGATGTCAATGCTGGTGGTGCACCTCAGGGTTTGGCCACCGATCCGGTACTTCTTAAATTATTAAAAGACTTGCGCAAAGGGGAGGCCCAAAAACTCGAGGTCCCCCCATATGTTATCTTTCAAGATCCCTCCCTTTCGGATATGGCCCTGAAATATCCCATGAACCTGGAAGAACTCACGAGTGTCTATGGGGTAGGAGAGGGGAAAGCCCGGAAATACGGCAAGCCTTTCCTGGAACTTATCAGTAAATACGTCTCCGAAAACGACATTACCCGACCTGAAGATCTGGTGGTCAAAAGTACAGGGGCCAACTCCGGCTTAAAACTATATATCATCCAGAATGTAGACCGAAAATTGCCCCTTGATGATATTGCTGCAGCAAAAGGACTTGAAATCCCTGATTTGGTGCGCGAGATGGAGCAGATTGTTTTTAGTGGGACGAAATTGGATCTGGGATACTACATCGACGAAATACTTGACGAAGACCAACAGGATGATATTCACGAGTATTTTTTGGATTCACAAACAGACGATATTGAAGAAGCTGTAAAGGAGTTTGAGGGGGAGTATGAAGACGAAGAGCTCCGGCTTTATCGTTTAAAGTTTATTAGTGAGGTTGCCAATTAAATTCTTACAAGCACATTGAGCTTCAATAAAAAAACCCGGCACAGGCCGGGTTTTTTTAATTTCAGTAAACCCACATTTAAACGTTCATATTCCCGGTGGTGATCAGGGCGACAATAACCCCAAAGGCCAGGATATAAAAGATGAGCATTAAAAGGGCCAGCCCAATTCCGATATAGGAAAGGATCCGGGCTGATTTAATATTCTCATATCCGCTAAACCTGCCGGGTTCCTCCCGGTAGAGCCGTTCTGCTTTCCGGGCATTATTCAGGCCGATGATGCCAAAAATGGCACCAAAAGGGCCACAACACACCAGGGTGCCCACCAGCGATAAAATTCCCATGGTAAGAGCCGTGCTGGCGCCTGGAAGAGGTTCTTGTGTCATGTCTGCTAAGTGTGTTTATTTTCCAATCGCCTATTCAACACCAAATTGTTCCGACATACGCTGTACTTCCTCCATATAAGCATCCAAGCCTCCCATAGATATAATGTTGTAGGCTATATAGGCGGCGTAAAGTACCCCGACAACCATCCCGATAATGGCGATGGTCTTAGCCGTTTTCAGCTGGCTATAGTTGGAGTACAATTCCGGGTTAGCCATATAGGTCTTTTCATCGTTGCGCAGGATAAAAAAGGCAATTGC
>NZ_JBAVZJ010000183.1:0-3681 GCF_049588695.1 Robiginitalea sp. | reverse complement strand
CTTATGGGTTCTGAGAAAGATCTGGTGTCTGACTATATCTGGGATGGGACCTTTGAGGGAGTTCATAATGGGAAAGTAAGATGGTCCCATTTGCTACAACAGAATTCAGACTGGTCGGGCAGTCTATGGGGGATAAAGGACTGGGCAGACCGGCCTCCCCTGGAAGGCGGAGTTGACGATTGGAAATACCGCCCCCTAAGGGAGCCGGGGACAGTCATGGAGTACAATGACGTACGCGTAAATGTCCTGGCGTATTCACTCACCCAACTCTGGCGGCAGCCACTCCCAACTGTGCTTAAACGAGAACTTATGGACCCTATTGGGGCTTCGCCTACCTGGCGATGGTTCGGTTATGATCACGCCTGGTCTGTTATTGACGGATACAAAGTACAATCGGTCACGGGAGGCGGGCATTCCGGAGGGGGTATTTTCATAAACGCGGAAGATATGGCCCGATTTGGCCTGTTGTTTCTCGGAAAGGGGGTCTGGGAAAACCAACGAATTTTGAGTGAATCCTGGATAGAAGATGCTATTACTCCATCCGGGCCCAACCCGAATTACGGGTATATGTGGTGGTTGAACCAGCCCGGGGACCGCCATTGGGAAGGGGTGCCGGATACGGTGTATTACGCGGCAGGATTCGGCGGGAACTTTATCGTCGTTGCTCCGCAGCAAGAACTGGTCATGGTTTTACGCTGGTTGGAGCCTTCAGAAATCGGGGCTTTTGTAGCGCAGGTCCTCAAGGCTATGCCCTAAATCCGGGAGAGGATTTCGCAGGCCTTTTTGAGGGTGTCCGCTTTTTTGGCGAAACAGAAGCGCAGTTGTTGGTGATCCTGACGATCCAGGTTGAAGACGGAAATAGGTATGGCCGCCACACCGTTCTCCAGAAGCAATTTCTGTGCAAATTCAAGATCGCCCAAAGGACTGATTTTTGAAAAATTCAGGAGTTGGAAATAGGTGCCTTCTGCAGGGGTAAATTCAAAGCGGGAGTCCTGCAAACCCTCCAGGAACAAGTCCCTTTTTTGCTGGAAAAAATCGGACAGGCCTTCGTATCTCGAGGGTTTTTGCATGTATTGCACAAGGGCGCGCTGCGCCGGGTGATTTACCGAGAAAACCACAAATTCGTGAATCTTCCTAAACTCGTCCATCAGTACTTTCGGGGCCATACAGTAGCCCATTTTCCAACCTGTGATATGAAAAGTTTTCCCGAAAGAGGCACAGACAAAGGACCGCTCCTTTAAGCCGGGGTATTTGGATACACTTTGGTGAGAGGCCCCATCGAAGACCAGGTGTTCATAAACTTCATCGCTTAAGACCAGGGTGTCGGTCGGGCGCAGAATTTGTTCGAGCTCGCGCAGGTCGGCATCCTTTAAAATAGTGCCACTCGGGTTGTGGGGCGTATTGAGGATGACCATGCGCGTTTTTGGGTTGAGTACTTTCCGGAATTCATCCCAGTCAATCCTGAATTCCGGTCCGCTCAGCTGCAGTAACCTGGGGATACCCCCCTGGGCACGTACACTGGGTTCATAACAATCATAGGCAGGCTTAAAGATTACTACTTCATCCCCTGGATAAACAGTACTTGCTATAGCGGTATAAATTGCCTGCGTAGCCCCCGCAGTAAGGGTTATTTCCTTTTCCGGGTGATAGCTCTGCCCGTGGCAGCGCTCTGTTTTTTCGGCAATCGCTTCCCTGAGGGAATAGATGCCGCCCATAGGGGCATACTGGTTATAGGGACCCAGCAGGGCTTGCCGGATGGCCGTGATCAGCTCCGGGTCTACATCAAAATCGGGAAACCCCTGGGAAAGATTGATGGCGTTGTGTTTTATCGCCAGGGCACTCATTTTGCTGAATATGGATTGTTCGAGATTGGGCAGTTTGGAAACAGGATGTACAGACATAAGGTGCTTTGTAGCATAAAAATAGAAAATCCCGGAACGCATCGCGTCCGGGATTGGTAAAAAAGAGGGATTGGGGATTATCCTTTGGCGGTAGCCATAAGGTACTCCCGATTCATCCTCGCGATATTTTCCAGTGAAATCCCTTTTGGACATTCAATTTCGCAGGCCCCGGTATTTGTGCAGTTGCCAAAACCTTCCAAATCCATTTGCCGTACCATATTCTGAACCCGGTCGGTAGCTTCTACCTTCCCCTGGGGTAGTAAGGCAAATTGAGAGACTTTGGCGGCGGTAAAGAGCATGGCACTGGCGTTTTTACACGCCGCGACACAGGCACCACAACCAATACAGCTGGCAGCTTCAAAAGCCTCATCGGCATGGTGTTTATCAACCGGGATGGCATTGGCATCCACTGTGTTCCCTGAAGTATTTACAGAAATGTACCCTCCGGCTTGTTGGATACGGTCAAAGGCTGTGCGGTCGACCATCAGGTCTTTCAGGACCGGAAAAGCCGTTGCTCGAAAAGGCTCAATGACAATGGTGTCGCCATCGTTAAAACGCCGCATGTGTAGCTGGCAGGTGGTGATGAGCCTGTCCGGGCCGTGGGGTTCCCCGTTGATCATCAGGGAACAACTGCCGCAAATTCCTTCGCGACAATCGTGATCGAAAACCACGGGCTCTTCTCCCTTTTCAATCAGCTCCTGGTTCAGTACATCGAGCATCTCCAGAAAGGACATGTCTCCTTCGATATGGTCAATGGGATAATCCACCAACTTGCCTTTAGAGCTTTTGTCTTTTTGCCGCCAAATTTTTAAAAGTAGTTTCATAGCTAATCTTTTTTTGAATCTCAATCCCCCGTCTGGAGGAAATGAGTCACAGCAATCTATTTGTAACTTCTTGTTTTCAATTCAACATTTTCAAAAACCAGGTCTTCCTTGTGGAGTTTGGCATCCTTAGGGGCTCCTTTGTATTCCCACGCGGCCACATACCTGAAGTTTTTGTCGTCACGCAGGGCCTCTCCTTCGGGAGTCTGGTATTCTTCCCTGAAATGTCCGCCACAGGATTCGTTTCGCTCGAGCGCGTCCTTGGCAAAAAGCTCCCCTAATTCAAGGAAGTCGGCCACCCGGCCTGCTTTTTCCAATTCCGGATTCACTTCATCAAGACCTCCCGGGATTCGAACATTTTGGTAAAAGTCTTCCCTGAGGGCTGAAATTTCTTCGATGGCCTCTTTGAGTTCCCTGGCATTACGGGACATACCACACTTATTCCACATGATTTTACCCAGTTTTTTGTGGTAATAATCAACGGGATTTTTCCCTTTGGCATTAAGGAGTTTTTCAAGATTGGCCCGAACTTCAGCTTCAACTTTATCAAAGGCTTCGCTGTCCGTCGATATCGGGCCGGTCCGTATGTCGTCCGATAAATAGTTCCCAATGGTATAAGGAAGCACAAAATATCCATCTGCGAGACCTTGCATCAGGGCTGAAGCCCCGAGGCGATTGGCCCCGTGATCACTAAAATTCGCTTCCCCGGTGCTGAAACATCCCGGGATGGTGGTTTGCAAATTGTAATCTACCCATAACCCACCCATAGTGTAGTGAACGGCCGGATAAATCATCATAGGTGTCTTGTACGGATTCTCATCCACGATTTTCTCGTACATCTGGAAGAGGTTCCCATATTTTGCCGCAATGACTTCTTCTCCCAGTTTAGTTATCGTGGCCTGGTCCGGATCTTTGATTCCTGAGGTCAGGGCTTTTTCGGACCCATACCGCTGAATGGC
>NZ_JBAVZJ010000182.1:0-3614 GCF_049588695.1 Robiginitalea sp. | reverse complement strand
CTGTAAGGGTGCGCGTGATGAAAGCTCTTCGGATAATCCTACAAAAGCTATTATCTCCCTTAAGAATGATCGGGAAACCCAGTATTCAACCTACATCACGGTACAGAATGAGCTTGTGGGTGCCTACAATGAATTGAGAAACAGGGAGGCCCAACGGCTTTTCAACCGGAATTTCACTGAGATGGAAGCCGAGTATCTCAATCCGGAAACACCTTCGTCAGTACGGGATGATTTAAAAGATAAAGTAAAACAAATTCAGGACTTGTTTCCTCAGAAGCTCTCTGAGGCACAGACAAGTACTAACTAATACGTTATCCATGGCCAAGTTTAATAAAAAGAAGGACGGAGATTTACCGGCAGTATCCACTGCGTCATTGCCCGATATTGTTTTTATGCTCCTGTTCTTTTTTATGACCGTAACGGTTATGAAGGATAGTTCCCTGATGGTAGAGAATATCCTGCCCAATGCCAGCGAGATCAAGAAGTTGGAGAAAAAGGACAGGGTGATCTATATCTATGTGGGAAAACCGACGAGTCAATATCAGAAGGTCTTTGGTTCTGAACCGAAAATTCAATTGAACGATAAGTTCGCGAATGTCTCCGAGGTAGGAGATTATATCCTGCAGGAGCGGGCCAAAAAGCCCCAGGAATTGCAGAACGTTTTGACAACGGCTCTGAAGGTGGACAAAAATGCGAATATGGGTTTAATCTCGGATATCAAGCAACAACTTCGGGAAGTGAACGCTCTGAAGATAAATTACACTACATTTGAAGGAGATGCGTTCCGAAACTTACAATAATATTTTTTCAAACAAAATTGATTTAAAACGCTTCAACATTTGAAGCGTTTTTTTTTGGAAATTACGCTTCATGAAGCATTGGATGTTATTTCTTTTAGTCCTTTCGCTGGCGCCCCTTCAGGGGCAGGAAAACGAGATGACTGCTGCAGAAGTCCCAGAGGTAAGGGACTCCTTGGGTCAGATTCTCGATCCGAGATATCGGGAGGATCAGTTTTACCTCGGAATCAATTTTAACCTCTTATTGAATTTTCCTGAAGGAGTCACCCAAAACGGCCTGTCCTATGGCCTGCAGGGCGGATTTATACGAGACTTTCCCCTGAATGCCGACTGTACCTTTGCGCTGGGGGTAGGTATAGGGTATGGATTCAATTCCTATTACTCTAATTTAAGAGCCCTGGAAAGCGGGGATGACATTGAATATGAGATCCTGACCGACGCGGATTCTTACAGGCGAAATAAATTGGAGACCCATGTGATTGAAGTTCCCCTGGAATTTCGTTGGCGTAATTCAACTCGGGAAACCTTTAAATTTTGGAGGATTTACGGCGGGGTCAAATTTGGATATATTGTTGGGTCGCGTTCCAAGTACGTCACTAATGAATTTAGCGACAGCTTTAACAACCCGGACACTGAGAATTTCACTTATGGCCTCACCCTGAATGTCGGATACAATACCTTTAACCTGCATTTGTATTATGGGCTCAATACGCTCTTTGAAGATGGCGTAAACGGACCTGACGGGCAACAACTGGAAATGTCTGTACTCCGGTTGGGGCTTATTTTTTATATCCTCTAATCAGACACAACTATCGAGCTTTCTAGAGCCAGAAACGAATCAGGATAAGTTGGGAGACCAGCCCGATGAGCCAGCCCGTGAGGACCGCTGCCCTGCCGTGCCGGTTTAAGTACAATCGTGCCGAGGCGAGTAGTCCGCTACAGAGAGTACACAAACTAATTGCGACAACGATATTCTTTTCAAAATGAAAACTCAGCATGGTGACAAACATCAGGAGTGTCCCTATACCCACCATGTGTAAACTCACTACTTTACCCATAAGTGCGAGTAAAAGGCAGGAGGTAACGGAAAGGGCAATTCCCATAAAGAAATAGTAGAGTTCCACGGTAAAGTTATTCGGGATGACACGTAGGAGTATCAACAGCAAGAGTGCCAGGAAGATCAACAGGGGATAAATGCGTTCCTCTGACGTCAGGAGCAGTCGGGAGCGCGTCATACCAAACTGATTCAGTATCAAAAGACTTCCCAATGGGATAAGGGCCGTAAGGATAAAAATAGGAATGAGGTTTCCCAATATAAGTTCTGAAGGGCTGTACTTTGGGGTGACCATAAAATAGAATACGGTTCCAATAGTAGGCACCAACAGGGGATGGATAAAATAACTTATGAGTTTGCTCAGGATGCCCATCAGATTTCTTTTCGCAGCCGGGCAACAGGAATCCCAAGCTGTTCCCTGTATTTTGCCACTGTTCTTCTGGCGATGGGATAGCCCTTTTCTTTCAGGATTCCGGCGAGCTTATCGTCTGTGAGGGGTTTGCGTTTATTTTCTTCGTTTACAACCGTCTCCAGAATCTTCTTGATTTCCCGGGTGGAAACATCTTCCCCCTCCGTATTTTTAACCGATTCGGAGAAGAATTCTTTAATCAGTTTGGTGCCATAGGGGGTATCAACGTATTTGCTGTTGGCCACACGGGAGACTGTGGAGACATCCATCCCAATCTCATCTGCAATATCCTTGAGAATCATGGGTTTAAGGTTGCGTTCATCCCCGGTCAGAAAATACTCCTCCTGATAATTCATAATAGCACTCATGGTGGTATACAGGGTCTGTTGTCGTTGCTTGATGGCATCTATAAACCATTTTGCTGCATCCAGTTTTTGCTTTATAAACATCACGGCATCCTTTTGAGACCTGGACTTTTCTTTAGCGCTTTTGTATCCGGCGAGCATATCCGAATATCCCCTGGATACATGGAGTTCCGGGGCGTTTCGGCCATTTAGGGTCATCTCAAGTTCCCCATCCACAATGCGAATGGCAAAATCGGGGACTACGTGTTCAATTATTTTGGTTCCGCCGGAGTACGAACCTCCGGGCTTAGGGTTTAATTTTTCAATTTCCTGAATGGCTTCCTTGAGGGTTTCTTCGCTAATGTCGTGGCGTTGCATCAGCTTTTTGTAGTGTTTTTTAGTGAAGTGGTCAAAAGACTTTTCAAGGATTTCCCGAGCGATCTTTACAGCAGGAGTTGCTTCTTTACGGTCTAACTGAATCAACAAACATTCGCTCAGTGAACGCGCACCTACCCCTGGAGGGTCCAGCTGTTGCACTTTCTTAAGCACCTCAAGGATCGTCTGCTCGTCTGTAAAGATATTCTGAGTAAAGGCCAGGTCGTCTAAAATATCCGGAATGGGACGGCGGATATAGCCGCTCTCATCCACACTGCCCACCAGGAATTCTGCTATTTGCCATTGCTCGTCGTCCAGATATTCAGTATTGAGTTGATTTAACAGATACTGGTTAAAGGAAATGCACGAAGCATAGGGAATTTGTTTTTCGTTTTCATCCCCGTAATTGCTGCTCCGCGTGCGATAGTCAGGAATTTCATCATCACTCAGGTATTCGTCGATATTAATATCTTCGGTGTCGATGACTTCGTTCTCACTACCCGTCTCGTAGGGATCCTGGAACTCTTCGTCTGAATTTTCTGATTCCAGGCGTCCGGCCTCCAGGGCGGGGTTTTCTTCAAGTTCCTGCTTCAACCGCTGCTCAAAAGCCTGAGTAGGCAGCTGAATAAGTTTCA
>NZ_JBAVZJ010000181.1:0-10558 GCF_049588695.1 Robiginitalea sp. | reverse complement strand
CTTCAGAAGCAGGGGTCTTCAGTGGAGTGGAAGGACGAATAAGGATGCTTTCTTTCTGACGCACACCTCCCTCCAAAAGAAAATCAAACAGCACCTTTTTCCGTAAAGCGCTGTTTTCGATAAACTTTAAGCTTCGATGCATATAAACATAGTTACCGTACTCTTTTTGAATATAATAAGGATGGTATTTTCCTGTATCGTCTCCCTGAAAAACCAGCGTTCCCCGATCCATGTTTTCGATGTACTTGATGCCCAGCAGCAACTTTAGATTGACACTTTGGCCATTCCTGCCCTCGGCATATTTGTAGTCAGCTTTGAGCACGGCAAAGTTGCTGGCATCCACATAAAGCGTTCCCGCATACTTCGACTTCCGCTTCCGCGGTGTAAAGCGGACTGCATAGACGTAAAAACCGTTGAAGTAGGTCGGTTTTACCAATTCATATCGATACATATTTTCATCCAGAAAATCACCGAGTCGATTTTCGTCCTCAAACCCGGCCAATGCGAGAACATCCGATATCCTAACGTTGAGGGCTTTCGCGCTTATACTGTCCCCATAACCTGATTGCGCCATTTCATCGCTCATGGAAATACTGTCCTCTACTGTGATTATTCCTGTTTTAACTTTATAGGTTTGGGTGGTATCCAGGTGTGAAAGGATAATCTTCTGTGCTTTCTCCTGTAATTTATCTGTAGTAAAGTCATTATTGGCATCCATCAACTCTGTTGCCCGGTCTACCCAAATCAGGCTGGTATCCCTTAAATCCCTATACTGCCCGTTAAAATCAAAGAATGAGACGGCGCGACTATCCGTGATGTATCGCCCCAGGGCATTGAGTTCTTCCCGGGCTTTTGCGAGCTGTTCTTTATCCAGTTCAGAATCCTTTTCGACTTCGAGATCGAGTTGCTCCCAATTCATATATTCCGATTCCCGATAAAAAAAAGAATAATTGCGTTCGTCCAGATTGTAGTTTAGAGGGATGTTTTCATTGACTTTTCGCACGATCTCATCGGCATCGGGGATGCGCTCTCCGATACGCACTTCATTGAGGCGGATGGCTGCAGGGGTTAAACGGAGGATTTGATTTTCCGTTAAGGCATTTGCGGGGATTTCCAGGGTTTCGTAACCCATACAGGAAATTTGAACAGTTTCTGCGCTCAGGCCCGCTGTATCCAGGTTGAAATACCCCTCTTCATTTGAAATAGTGCCTTTATTTACCCCCGTCACTATGGTGGCAAAGGGAACAGCTTCCCCGGTTTGTCCATCGACAATACGGCTGGTCAGGCTTTGTGCAATCCCTGCAGGTGCCAGGGCAAACAAAAGAACCAGGAGTAAAAAGAATCTCATACCCAATAGAAATTTTTAATTAGACGAAGTCTGATTTGAATTGTTACACAGGACCCCGTAATACAATAATGCCTGGGGTGGTCAAAACATGAGTAGCAGGAGATCACAAATAGGGCTATATTTGCCCTTCTTTTGAAAGATAAAAGATCTTGAACCATAGATATCATATCATATGAAAGCAGGCATTGTCGGGCTCCCAAACGTAGGCAAATCTACATTGTTTAACTGTCTTTCGAACGCCAAGGCACAAAGTGCGAATTTCCCCTTTTGCACTATTGAGCCCAATCTGGGCGTGGTCAATGTCCCGGACCCGCGGCTGCAAACGCTGGAAAACCTCGTCGGTCCACAACAAGTGCTGCCTGCCACGGTAGAAATTGTGGATATCGCAGGCCTGGTTAAAGGAGCCAGCAAAGGGGAGGGGCTCGGGAACCAGTTTCTGGGGAATATTCGTGAGACGGATGCCATTCTTCATGTATTGCGATGTTTTGACGATGATAATGTGGTTCATGTGGATGGTTCCGTAGACCCGATCCGGGATAAAGAGACCATCGATATTGAACTGCAGCTCAAAGACCTGGAAGCCGTTGAAAAAAAACTGGAACGTGTTGGACGTGCCGCCAGGACGGGCAACAAAGAAGCCATGAGTGAAGCTCAGGTCCTTGAAACATTGAAGAAAGGCCTGGAACGGGGGGTGTCGGTTCGGGCTATCGATGTGGACGCCGATGCCTATGATGCCTATGTGAAGCCTTTGCAGTTGCTTACCGACAAGCCCGTGCTTTACGTATGTAATGTGGATGATCAGTCTGCGGTTAGTGGAAATGCGCATGTAGATCGGGTAAAGGCCGCAGTCGCTGATGAAAATGCCGGAGTACTCATACTGGCCGTCGGCACAGAAGCCGATATCAATGAATTGGAAACTTTTGAAGAGCGCGAAATGTTCCTGGAGGACCTCGGCCTGGAGGAACCCGGATCTTCAAAACTGATCCGGGCCGCGTATTCCCTTCTAAATCTGCAGACCTATTTCACGGCAGGGGAAAAAGAAGTCCGGGCCTGGACAATCCCAGTAGGTGCGACAGCGCCTCAGGCCGCAGGGGTGATCCATACCGATTTTGAAAAAGGCTTTATACGTGCAGAGGTCATCGCCTTTTCAGATTACGAAACGCTGGGCAGCGAGGCAAAAGTTCGGGAAGCCGGTAAAATGAGGGTTGAGGGCAAAGAATATGTGGTGCGCGATGGAGACGTTATGCACTTTCGCTTTAATGTCTGAGCCCGGTTTATGTTGACGTGAGGGTCCGAGATTGTAGACTATCAACATTTTGGACGGGTCCTTTGTTAATTACTTTAACTACCCTGCATTTTGATTTCATCCCCTAAATTTTATATTAGCATGGGTAAACCCCCTATTTATGGCGCAAACGCAGTATACCGAAGATAATATACGGTCCCTGGACTGGAAAGAGCATATTCGTATGCGCCCCGGAATGTATATCGGAAAACTCGGGGATGGCTCCTCCCAGGACGACGGCATCTATATTCTGCTAAAGGAAGTTATCGATAATTGTATCGATGAATTCGTGATGGGGGCGGGGAAAACCATAGAGATTGGCATTAAAGAAGAGCGGGTGACCGTCCGCGATTTCGGAAGGGGAATTCCGCTCGGGAAAGTGGTGGACGTGGTTTCTAAAATGAATACCGGGGGGAAGTACGACACCCGCGCTTTTAAGAAATCTGTCGGCCTCAATGGTGTAGGTACCAAAGCCGTAAATGCCCTTTCGTCTTATTTTCTTGTCGAATCCAGCAGGGAGGGGAAATCGAAAACAGCGATCTTCGAACGTGGAGAGCTTCAGGACGAAGAAATGCTGGAGGAGAGTTCCAGGCGCCGTGGGACCAAGGTTTCTTTTATCCCCGATACTGAAATCTTCAAAAAGTTTAAATACCGCAGCGAGTATGTAGAGCGAATGTTGCGCTACTACGTTTATCTCAACCCGGGTTTGACCATTATTTTTAACGGGGAGAAATTCCACTCTGAAAACGGCCTGAAAGACCTCCTGGAGGACTACAACAATCCTTCAGATTTTCTCTATCCGGTGGTACACCTCAAAGGAAGTGACATAGAAGTAGCCCTTACGCATAGCAGGACGCAGTACAGCGAGGAGTATCACTCCTTTGTCAATGGGCAATACACGACTCAGGGGGGTACCCATCAATCTGCATTCCGGGAAGCACTTGTAAAGACTCTGCGGGATTTCTACGGTAAGAATTACGACGCTTCTGACATCCGGAAATCGGTGATATCCGCCATATCGATCAAGGTTATGGAGCCGATTTTCGAAAGCCAGACCAAGACAAAACTGGGCTCGACGGAAATGGGAGGTGATTTGCCCACTGTACGCACGTATATCAATGATTTTGTTGGGCGCAACCTCGATAATTATCTGCATAAGAATCCCGAGACCGCCGAGAAAATCCAGCGTAAGATCATGCAGGCGGAAAAAGAAAGGAAAGAGCTCTCCGGGATTCGTAAACTAGCCCGGGAAAGGGCTAAGAAAGCCAGTCTGCACAATAAAAAACTCAGGGATTGCCGCATTCACCTGGACAGCATGAAAAGCGACAGGCGGTTGGAAACCACACTCTTTATCACAGAAGGGGATTCCGCATCGGGTTCAATAACGAAGTCCAGGGACGTCAATACGCAGGCCGTCTTTAGCCTGAGGGGTAAGCCCTTGAACTCCTATGGGATGAGTAAAAAAATCGTCTATGAAAACGAAGAGTTCAATTTGCTCCAGGCGGCACTGAATATCGAAGATTCCATAGAAAACCTCAGATATAACAATATCGTGATCGCCACGGATGCCGATGTGGATGGTATGCACATCCGTCTGCTGCTCATTACCTTTTTCCTTCAGTTTTTCCCGGAGCTCATCAAGGAGAATCACCTCTATATCCTTCAAACACCCTTATTTCGGGTAAGGGACAAAAAACAAACCATCTACTGTTATAGCGAAGAAGAAAAGCGAGAAGGTATCGCCCGCTTATCGGGAAAACCCGAAATCACCCGTTTTAAGGGCCTTGGTGAAATATCTCCGGATGAATTCAAGCACTTTATCGGGGATGACATTCGGCTGGAGCCCGTGATGATGGACAAAGCCATGTCGATTGAAGAGCTTTTGAAATTTTATATGGGCAAGAATACACCCGATCGGCAAGGGTTTATTATCGATAACCTCCGGGTGGAATTGGATTTAGTCGCAGAATAACAAAACTTAAAAGATAGCTTCTTTCTTTTATGGAAGAAAACGAATCCCCTCAGGGGCCACATGAAGAGTCGCAGGATCAGGAAGCCCTAACACGGGTAACCGGAATGTACAAGGACTGGTTCCTGGATTACGCTTCCTATGTTATTCTGGAACGCGCAGTGCCGGCCATTGAGGATGGTTTTAAGCCCGTACAGCGTCGTATCATGCATTCCCTAAAGGAGATGGATGACGGGCGGTACAACAAGGTTGCCAATGTTGTGGGGAACACCATGCAATACCATCCACATGGGGACGCGAGTATTGCAGACGCTTTAGTGCAATTGGGTCAGAAAGATATCCTGATCGACACCCAGGGAAACTGGGGAAACATTCTTACCGGGGATGGGGCAGCGGCTTCCCGATATATCGAAGCGCGCCTTTCCAAATTTGCCCTTGAAGTTGTTTTTAGCCCCAAAATCACCGAATGGCAGCTCTCATATGACGGCAGAAGGAAGGAGCCGGTGCACCTGCCTGTGAAATTTCCACTATTACTTGCACAGGGAGCAGAAGGGATCGCTGTGGGGCTTTCCACAAAAATATTACCCCACAACTTCAACGAACTTATAGAGGCTTCTATCAAGCACCTTAAAGGGCAGCGTTTTAAGTTGTATCCTGATTTCCCGACGGCTGGAATTATAGATGTCACCAATTACAACGACGGGGAAAGAGGAGGTAAGATTCGGGTGCGCGCCAGGATCGCACAGGAGGATAAGAATACTCTGAAAATAAGTGAGATACCACACGGAACTAACACCTCTAGTTTAATAGATTCCATCTTAAAGGCCAATGACAAAGGCAAGATTAAGATCAAGAAAATTGAAGATAATACAGCTGCAGAAGTAGAGATTCTCGTGCACCTGCCTTCCGGTATTTCCCCGGATAAGACGATTGATGCCCTGTATGCATTTACAGCTTGTGAATCCTCCATATCCCCTCTGGGATGTGTAATTGAAGACAACCGTCCGATCTTTATTGGGGTTAGTGAAATGCTCAGGCGTTCCACGGAGCATACGGTAGAGTTGCTCAAGGCGGAACTCGAGATACAGTTGCAGGAACTTCAGGATCAGTGGCATTTCGCCTCCCTGGAAAGGATTTTTATTGAGAACAGGATTTATCGGGATATCGAGGAAGAAGAGACCTGGGAAGGCGTCATCCAGGCGATTGACAAAGGCCTTAAGCCTTTTACCGGGCACCTGAAAAGACCGGTTACTGAAGAGGATATTACCCGTTTGACCGAGATTCGAATTAAGCGTATTTCGCGTTTCGACCTGGATAAGGCCCAGCAACTCATCGATGGGCTGGAGGAGCGTATTGCCCAGACCCGGCATCACCTGGAGCACCTTACGGATTATGCGATCAGCTATTTTTCGGAGCTTCAAAAGAAATACGGGAAGGGGAGAGAGCGAAAGTCTGAAATCCGGGTCTTTGACGACATTGAGGCGACTAAAGTGGTCATTCGCAACACCAAACTATACGTCAATCGGGAAGAGGGTTTTGTGGGGACTTCTTTAAAAAGAGATGAATACGTTACCGATTGCAGCGATATCGATGACATTATCGTATTTACTGCTGCGGGTGAAATGATGGTCACCCGGGTGGACAGCAAGACTTTTATCGGCAAAAACATCATCCACGTGGCTGTTTTTAAAAAGAAAGACAAGCGCACCACCTACAATATGATTTATAAAGCGGGTAGGGGCGGTGCTACGTATGTTAAGCGGTTTAATGTAACTTCCATTACGCGTGACAGGATGTACAGCCTTACGGGGGATAAGGCCGGATCTCAGGTGTTGTATTTTACCGCCAACCCGAATGGAGAGGCAGAAGTGGTAACCGTCCTCCTGCGGCAGAAAGGCGGTATTAAAAAATTAAAATGGGACCTGGATTTTGCCGATGTAACGATCAAAGGACGTAATGCAAAAGGCAATATCGTCACGAAGTACCCCGTAAAACGCATCGAGTTAAAGGAAAAGGGGTTATCCACCCTCAAACCCCGAAAAATCTGGTTTGACGATACGGTTCAACGCCTCAATGTGGATGGTCGCGGGGAGCTGCTGGGGGAATTCACGTCCGATGACCGCTTGTTGATCCTTACCCAAAAAGGGATCGTCAAGACCCCGATACCCGAGCTTACCATGCATTTTGATTCCGACATGGTCGTGCTTGAAAAGTGGATTCCCGAAAAGCCGCTTACAGCAATCTACTGGGAGGGAGAGAAAGAATTATTTTACGTAAAGCGCTTTCTCATTGAAAACCCGGAAAAAGAAGAGTACATCCTGACTGATCATCCCAAGACCTACCTCGAGGCGATTTTCACGGATTACAGGCCTGTTGCCGAACTGGTTTTCGCCAAGAAACGGGGGAAAGAGCGTCGGGCGAACCAAACTATAGATCTGGAAGATTTTATCGGGATAAAGGGTATTACGGCCATGGGAAATCAGCTGACCCGGGATAAAGTTCTTGAGATTGAGGTGCTGGACCCCCTGCCCTATGAAGCCCCTGCAAAGAAAGCCCCAAGGGATATGGAAGTTATTGGGGAAGACGTCGTCGGGCCTGAGGCGGATTCCAAGAAAGCGACTAAAGACACTGGGACGAATTCAAAAGACTCGGACCAGCCCACCTTGTTCTAAAAGGCTTAATCGGTTTTAAAGGCTGTACCGCGTGAGGCCTGAGATTCCCCTACCAGCTTATATTCAAAAGTGTACGAATTGTCTGTGGTAGACAGGATTTTCATGTGGATGGGCTTCTCTTCCCCCGGAGACCCGGGATTCAAATTTGTCACGATATATTCACAGGGGTTGATCCATCGCACGGAAGCTGAGTCTGTTTTTCCCTGGTATTGGGAGACCTCGAGGTCCGCTGTGCGTTGGAAAACAGTCGTTTCTTCCACTCCGTCAATTTGTGCGGTGAATTGGAAAGTGCCTGTGTGAAAGCGCTCGCAGTCCCTTTGTGGTGGGGTACAAGCCGATATCAGGCCAATAAGGATAAGCAGCTGGAAGATTCTCATGGGGCAAAGATAAAACGATTTAGAGGAATCCTCCTTCTTTAGACTGGGATGGCAAATACTTTCTGAACCTACCGTCTTTATAGAATACGACAATAGACTCAATTTCAGATGTTGTAGGTGCCGGGCCCCCTTTACGCATTTCGGGTAGGGCATTATATTCATCTTCGGACGGAGGGATCTCCGATTCCGGGAAAATTCCTTTTCCATTTAAGAGCCAGTATAAATTCACCTCCGGGAATTCCCGGACTACCTTTAAGACAAAATCCAGGCTGGGTTTATTTCGGCCACTGAGCAAATGCGAAATACTCGAGCGCTGAACCCCTATGGCGTCCGCAAAAGCGGAAGCTGTCATCTCGTAATGCGAGAGGATTTGCTCCAGTCTTTCTTTAAAGGCAGCCGTGTTTACCATGATAACATCTTAAAGATTTTCAATTTGCTTTGGCTTTTCCAAAAGGATCGAATGGCGTAATAATATTTAAACTATTAATTATTTTAAAATATTGTAATACTTTGAAATATAAATAGATAAACTACTACATATTATTTTCATTTACAAATGTAACAAATTGTCTGTTCAGCCGCCCGGATAATCTTGAAAATGATTTATTTTCGTTTACACCTGTAACTAAATTCTGCCCTACCTTTACATCCAGCTTCTTGCATAATGATCGGTTTTTCAGAATACGAGCGGATAAAAGTAAAGGCCATTGAGGGGCGCTACCTGCCTCCTGCTCCTGTCTATAATTTTTTGAAAACTTCACAGTTTGCAAATGGGCTTGAGGTGGCTGGGCGGTCCGTGGAAGATCGGGAGATCTTTGCAGTAAAGTTGGGGAATGGACCGAATAGGGTTCTTGCCTGGTCTCAAATGCACGGAAACGAGTCTACTACTACTAAGGCTCTTTTGGATTTTATCCAGGCTTGCCAGTTGAATCCGCCCAGGTGGTTGGAAGGGGTCGAATTACTCCTAATCCCCATACTGAATCCGGACGGGGCAATGGCATATACCCGGTTTAACGCAAATAAAATAGATTTAAACCGCGACGCCCAAAAGCTCAGTGAGCCCGAAAGCCGTATACTCAGGCGATTGTTTGATTCGTTTAAGCCCCATTATTGCCTCAACCTGCACGATCAGCGGACGATTTATGGTGCAGGAACACCCCCGAGGTCGGCAACCCTTTCCTTCCTGGCTCCGGCCGCGGACCCCGAAAGGGGTTTTTCCGACTCCCGTAGGAGGGCAGCCGGACTTATTGGAATGATCGTCGAGTGTGCACAATCGGAAATTGGTATCGGGCGTTACGACGATACCTTTAATTTAGATTGTGTTGGGGATAGCTTCCAGGCTGCAGGGGTTCCGACACTTCTGGTGGAAGCAGGTCATTATCCCGGGGACTATGAGCGGGAGATCACCCGTTTTTATGTGTACAGAGCCCTTTGCAAAGCCATACAAGGTGTTGTGAGGGGTCCTGCCGCTTTCAGGCCGCTCTCGCAATACCGCGCAATTCCTGAAAACACAACTCCCTTTGTCGATATACTCGTGGAAAATGCACACTTGCTCTTGCCCGATCTCCCCTCCGGTCATAGATTGGGTTTGCAATTTGAAGAGGTGCTGCAGGAGGAAACCATTCATTTTCGACCCAAAGTGATCCATAAGGGTGCGCTTAGCGGCTTTTATGGGCATCGTGTTTTGGATGCACAGAAACGCGAAGATTTGGACCATTTAAATGGTCTGATCCCTTTTTCACACCCCTAAAAAGTATAACAACCTTAAAAATTTGCATATTCTTCAAAAGAATACGTGTTTTATTACATAATATTTCTTAAAAGTCTATTTTTGCATAAAAAGTATTGAAATGGCAAAAGTAAAATTAGATGAAATCGATCATCAGATACTCGATATGCTTATCGACAATACGCGGACTCCGTTTACCGATATCGCTAAAAAGCTATTGATTTCCGCCGGGACCGTTCATGTGCGGGTTCGTAAAATGGAGGAGTCCGGAATTATCAAGGGAAGTTCTTTGACCCTGGATTATGTGAAATTGGGGTACTCTTTTATCGCCTATGTTGGCATTTTTCTTGAAAAGACCCATCAAACCAAGTTTGTTCTCGAGCGCTTAACCGAAATCCCTTATGTTACCGTGGCACATATTACTACGGGGAAGTTTAATATTTTTTGCAAAATACGAGCGCGGGATACGAACCATGCAAAGAATATCATCTTTAAGATCGACGATATCGAAGGCATCAGCCGTACCGAAACCATGATTTCTCTCGAGGAAAGTATCAACGACAAAAAGCGCCTGATGCATACAATTTTTAATGAATTGTAAACTCTAAATACCCGATTCCATGCGACTTTCAGAACTTAAAGAAGGAGACTGTCCTGAGTATTACAAACCCTATCTGGAAGTGCTCCCAGATGCAGCCCTGCTGGAGTTGATGGAGCGCCAAATGGGAAATTTCCCGGAGTTTCTTGCTAGCATTCCGGGGGATAAGCTTTCCTTTCGATATGCCCCCGGTAAATGGAGTGTCTCAGAAGTGCTGATGCACATACTGGATACAGAGCGGATTTTCCAATACAGGGCCCTGCGTTTGGGCCGGAAAGATGCTACCCCCTTGTCGGGATTTGATCAGGACGAATATGTTCCTGAAAGTTTTGCAGAAGGGAGAACCCTCAAAGACATTATTCGCGAATACCGGGTAATTCGGGAATCTTCGCTTCTGCTTTTTAAATCCCTCCCGCCAGATCGGCTTTTGTTTACAGGAAATGCCAGTGGACAGGATATCAGTTTGGGCGCCCTTGGTTTTATCATGTGCGGGCACCAGAAGCACCACAGGAACATTCTGCGTGAGCGGTATTTGGGGCGCTGAGATTAATCGTCCAGTCCTAATTCAGCTTCAAGAGAC
>NZ_JBAVZJ010000180.1:0-3990 GCF_049588695.1 Robiginitalea sp. | reverse complement strand
GTAATACAGCCATCCCTTAACGTAGCTCTCCAATTGTCCGATGCCCTCGTACACCGGGGGTTCGGTAATCGGCCCCGTTTTACCGAACAGTACATCCAGCATGGGGATAAGGGCGGCAAAAGACAGGGCGCTGAAGAGCGCATAGAGGATGTTGAAGAAAATATTCAGAAATCCGTACCTGCGATACGGTCGGGCAAATCGGAGAATTTTCCGGAAATAGTTCATTCTTCGAGTTTGAGATCTTCCAGGACCCGGTCGATTTTAGATTCGAGTGCCTGTTTTTCACTTTGGTATTCCTTTCCGGAAGCGATCGAACCGCGTACGCTGACGTAAAACTTTATCTTGGGTTCCGTACCACTCGGGCGTGCCGCCAACCGCGTCCCATCTGCGGTGGTATAGATCAGGACATTGGAATTTGGAAGGTTTATTTTAGTGACTTCGCCCGTCTTTGGATTTTTTGAAGTTCCATTTTGATAATCGTCAATACGGATGACGGGGGAACCGTCCAGTGCGTGCAGTGGATTTTCCCGGAATCCTTTCATCATATTCCCGATCTGGGCAGCCCCATCCATTCCTTTTTTAGTCAGGGAGACCAATCGTTCCCTGTAGCACCCATAGGCGACATAGCATTGGAGTAATTCCCGGTAAAAGCTGCTTCCCCGGGCTTTGGCCCATGCCGCAATTTCGCAGGCCAACAGGGAAGCGGTCACCGCGTCCTTATCCCGGACGAAATCGCCAACCATATATCCAAAACTCTCTTCTCCCCCTCCGATAAACCGTTGAGAAGGAAAATCCCGGATCATTTTTGCAATCCATTTAAACCCGGTCAGGGAGGTTTTGCACTCTACGCCAAAGACATCCGCCATAGATTGCATCATGGGGGTAGACACGATGGTGGTTGCGATAAATTCATTCCCCTGAAATCCCTTTTCCTGTTCACGCTCCAAAAGGAATCGCGTCATAAGCACCATGGTCTGGTTCCCGTTGAGCAGTTCAAGTGCTCCGGTTTCATTGCGAACGGCAATTCCGAGGCGGTCGCTGTCCGGATCTGTTCCGATAACGATGTCTGCATCGATTTCAGCTCCTTTGGTCAGCGCCATTTTCAGCGCTTCAGGCTCTTCCGGGTTAGGCGATTTCACAGTAGGGAAATCCCCGTCGGGAACAGCTTGTTCAGGGATCTGGGTGACATGTTCATAGCCCGCACGATTCAGGACCTCTGGGATGGCAGTGACCGAAGTCCCGTGCAGGGAGGTGAAAACTATCGACAAATTTTCCTTGCCGGCCACCCCATAACTACCGTTTTTTACACAGGCATCCAGAAAAGCCTCGTCTACTTCCCGGTCGATTTCCTCAATGAGTTCGGGTCGGGCTTTAAAACGGATATCCTCGTAATCCAGGCGATCTATGGCGGCGATGATTTCCCCGTCCTCGGGGGGTACGATTTGGCCACCATCTTGCCAGTACACCTTGTAACCGTTGTATTCCGGTGGATTGTGCGAAGCGGTCAGGACCACGCCCGCATGACAGCCCAGGTACCTCACGGCAAAAGAGAGTTCGGGGGTGGTTCTCAGTTCAGAGAACAAGTACACTTCAATGTCATTTGCGGAAAATACCTCGGCAACCGTCCGGGCCAGGGATTGGCTATTGTGGCGGCAGTCGTAGGCGATCACAACTTTTACCTTCTCATCTCCAAAGCTCGATTTCAGGTAGTTGCTCAGACCCTGGGTGCTTTTTCCCAGGGTGTATTTATTGATCCTGTTGGTCCCTGCACCCATAACCCCGCGCATGCCGCCAGTGCCGAATTCCAAAGTTTTATAAAAACGGTCCTGGAGTTCCTCTGGATTTTGTTGAAGCAATTCCCGGATCTCTTCTTTTGTTTCGGGATCAAAAAAATCTGAGAGCCATTTATGGGCGCGCTCCGAAATGGAATTATCGATGGACATCAGTTAAGTTTTATCAAAGTTACAAATAGGGCAGGTCATAGAAAGTATGGTCATAGGTGCTCTGATTTCAGGCCTTTTCCCGCTGAAAGACACCTTCGGGAGTGCGATTCAAATTCAGGGATTCGTATATGGAATAGCGCTCCTGGGTAATGCGAACACGCAATAGCATTTCCCCAAGAAATCCCGCCAGAAACAGTTGTGTTCCAATGATCATGGAGGTCAGGGCGATGTAAAATTCGGGACGCTGTGCCACAAGGCGACCGGTGGGATTAAAAAACAGTTTATCAATCCCCAGGTATAGGGCAAAACCGAATCCGATAATAAACATTAGCACCCCCAGGGCCCCAAAAAGGTGCATGGGACGTTTGCCGAATTTAGAGACAAACCATACGGTAATAAGGTCAAGGAATCCTTTGATAAAGCGATCCGGTCCGAACTTGGTCTTTCCGAATTTTCTGGCCTGGTGCTGTACGACCTGTTCTCCGATTTTGCGATAGCCCGCGTTTTTGGCCAGTACCGGAATATATCTGTGCATTTCTCCGGAGACCTCAATACTCTTTACTACTTCCTTACGGAAAACCTTTAAACCGCAATTGAAGTCGTGTAACTTCACCCCGGAAGTTTTCCGTGCCGCCCAGTTGAAAAGCTTTGACGGCAAATTTTTCATCAGTACGGAATCATACCGCTTTTTCTTCCATCCGGACACCATGTCGTAGCCATCGGCCTCAATCATCTGCATCATGGCGGGGATTTCCTCCGGGTTATCCTGCAGGTCCGCATCCATGGTGGCTACTAAAGCCCCCTGAGCTGCTTTGAAGCCCGCATGTAAGGCCTGGGATTTTCCAAAATTCCTTAAAAATCGAATACCACGGATCTCCGGTTGGGATTCCGAAAGTTGGCGGATGGTTTCCCAACTATTGTCCGTACTGCCGTCGTCTATAAAGATGATTTCATAGGAAATCCCATTGGACACCATAACTCCGGCAATCCAATGGGATAGTTCCGTTAAGGATTCCTCCTCGTTTAATAAAGGGATGACTATGGATAGGCGCATCTGTCAGGACTGCTGATTCTGCTCCAAAAGTACCATTTTTTAGGTTTAATAATCCGGGGCCGATTTTTTAAAGATCAACCCGCCAACCAGTCCGATGACCAGGCCGATAAGGATTGACCCGATCAATATACCTGGATAAGCAAACGCTTCCCAGTATTGCAGGCTCATTTCTTTCTGCTGCTGAAGTTGTTCTGCTGTTAAAGTGCCCTGTTCAGCGGCTGCAGCAAGGGATAATTCGATGCTTTTGGATTTAAAATCCGGGTCGAGCACGTTGGTGAGCAGCAGCATCCAAATCACAGAAATGATGCCCGAAACCAGTGCGATTCCTGCCCCTAGTTTGACGGCTTGCCCGACGCTGAGCAGTCCCTGATTCGCTTTGCGAAAATTCAGGATGCCCCAGAATATAACTGCAATGGACATGACAATAGAAATAATCGAGTTCACCGGGCTCTGCGAAACATGTGCATCGCTAATGAAAAGCATTAAGGCGAAAACGACGCCAAGCCCTCCCAGAATAAGTCCATAATTCAAAGAAAATTTACCAATTTTAGGTGTACTGGTTTCCATAATTGAGAGTTAAGGTTTTAAAGGTGTTAGTTTGACTATTTAGATATTTGTTACAGGGAAGGTAGGAATTAATTTTATTTTTTTGAGGACAGAGGGGTGTAATTTTTAATATTAATATGTACATTTGCACCCGCGAAATTAGCAGGTTAAAAATATTTTTTAAGCATGAAACAAGGCATTCACCCAGAGAATTACAGGATGGTCGCATTCAAAGATATGTCTAATGAGGATATCTTTCTGACCAAGTCAGCAGCGGAAACCAAAGAGACGATTGAAGTTGATGGGGTTTCTTATCCCCTGGTAAAACTCGAGATCTCCAGAACGTCACACCCATTCTACACCGGGAAGGCGAAGCTGGTAGATACAGCCGGACGTATCGATAAGTTCAAGAACAAATACAAGAAGTTTAAAAAATAAGTTCAGGGA
>NZ_JBAVZJ010000179.1:0-1950 GCF_049588695.1 Robiginitalea sp. | reverse complement strand
GCCCAACACCGCTGTATACGCAGCGTCTAAAGCGGCCTTAAATTCATATACCCGAACGGCAGCCACGGAGTTGGCTCCCAGGAAAATTCGAATTAATTCTGTAAATCCAGGGCCGGTATCCACACCCATTTTTGGCAAAACAGGAATGGAGGAAGAACAGTTGAATGGTTTTGCACAAGCCATGCAGAACAGGGTACCCTTAAAGCGGTTTGGTAAACCTGAGGATATTGCAAAACTGGTTTCGTTTTTGGCCTCAGATGATGCTTCTTTCATTACTGGAAGTGAGTATACTATAGATGGGGGCATTAATGTAAACCCACTGTTGGCATAAATTTTTTTATCCCTTATTTGGAATTTTTATTCCAAATAAGGGATTTTAATCAATTCTACTTCAACACAATGAAGAAAAAAAGGATAATATTTGCCCATCATGAAAGAGTTCTGGAACGATAGATATGCTGCAAAGGGATTTGCCTATGGTAAGGAGCCAAATGAATTCTTTAGACAAGAATTGGATAAGTTAGAAAAGGGCAAAATCCTTCTCCCGGCGGATGGAGAAGGGCGAAACTCCGTTTATGCTGCAATACACGGGTGGGATGTTTATGCCTGTGATCTCAGTAATAAAGGAAAAGAGAAAGCGGTGAAACTTGCCCACGAAAATGGCGTGCACATTAATTATGATTTGGGCGATTTTGGGGCCTTATCTTATAAAGATCTCTTCTTTGATACCATTGCATTAATCTATGCGCATTTCCCCACTGATAGGAAAGCCGACTATAATAAATTAGTCGATCGTTATTTGAAAGTTGGAGGCACCATTATTTTTGAAGCCTTTTCCAAAAATCAATTGAAATACAATAGCGTAAACCCCAGCGCAGGAGGCCCGCGGGATATTGAAATGCTTTATTCGATAGAAGAAATTGACAGTTATTTTCCAAATTATGAAATAAAGGTTTTGGAAGCATCCGAAATTACCCTTAATGAAGGAGATTACCATATTGGGAAAGGCTCCGTAGTTCGATTTGTTGGAAGGAAATTACATTAATTTTGGAACACTTGTTCTATAATAGATACCTTTGTGTAAGAAACTTTTAATATGCCCAGAGTAAAGCTATTTGATGAAAATGAAGTCCTGGCCAAAGCTATGAACTTGTTTTGGAAACAAGGGTATGCCGCGACCTCCATCCAGGACCTGGTCAGTCATTTAGGTATTAACAGAGGCAGTTTGTACGACACTTTTGGTGATAAGGAGCAGCTTTTCAAAAAGTCTTTTGCACTCTACAGGAAAACGAATATTGAGGGACTAAAGCAATTCTTCGAAAATCAGTCAAACGTCAAGGACGGATTTTCAATCCTTTTTGACAATGCGATCGAAGAAGCCATACAAGACAAAGATCGGAAAGGGTGCTTCGTTGTGAATACGACTACGGAACTCATACCAAATGACGCAAGTTTTACGGAGGTACTGGAAAGCAACAAACGAGATTTTGAAAAGTTGTTTTTGGAGTATTTAAAGCAAGGTAAAGCAAGCGGACAACTTAAAACAGCCAAAGACCTGGAGTCTATTGCCGGGCTTTTCTATACTTTATACAATGGAATACGGGTTGTTTCAAAAGTCCAACCTGATAAAAAGAAACTTAAAGACACCGTTAACGTCGCTTTGTCGCTATTGGATTGACTAAATGAATGAGGACGTATATTGCGCCAGTAAAAATAACATTAGCCCATCCATTATAATCTTTCAGTTTTTTATAGAGACTTTCATAATCTCCATCAGAACTGATGTCATAAATTACGATGTACGTTGGTGTCATTATTTTCCTTTTAAGTTCTGTTTTTTTGCTTACTGGCAAGTTTCCTGACTATGACGCGGTGCTTGAGTGCACAAGTGCCAGCATACCAGATTTGTTTTCAACTAAGATAGGAAATTAGTGCAGACCTTGGAGAGCG
>NZ_JBAVZJ010000178.1:0-3791 GCF_049588695.1 Robiginitalea sp. | reverse complement strand
AAAAACCGTGTTGGTATACCCCGTTGGGGTTTCCAAAGGTCGAAGTTCCAAAAATCGGTAATCCCCGTTGTCTGCCAGTCGGCTGTTCTCGGTATCACCGTAGCTAAAGACAACCTGTTGTACGATTTCGTCTGAAGTGGCACGGTTAGACATCACCAGGGCCCTGCCCTTTTCCTGCATCAGATTCATGGCAAAGTCATCCTTACGGCTGTTAAAGGGACTGCCAACATTGACGGCCAGACCAACTTTTCTCGAGGCCACCTGAACCGCAAAGAGATCGAGACCTCCGTATCCTTTATGTCCTTCTGAGGCGAAAAACAACATTTCATTGTCCAATACCTGGGGATAGAGGTCATTTTTAGGAGTGTTTACCTTTTCCCCGAGATTCTGTGCCACTCCAAGACTTCCATCCCGGCTAATTTCCGCAACATAGATATCGAAATCACCATAGGATCCCGGCATATTGGAGGCGAAGAACAAACGCTTACCGTCCCTGGAGAGTGCCGGGTGCATTACCGAGGCGTATTTCGGGGCCAGAGGTACTTCCTGAATATTATTCCAGTTACCCTCCGCGTACTCAGCTCTGTACAACTTGTGTTGCAGTTGTTTTTTAGAAAACAATCCGGTAAGTGGTTTTACATACACGGCACGACTGAAATAGGCCGTCTTTCCGTCTGCGGAAAGTGCCACCGGGGGGTTATAAGCATAGGGTAAATTGGAACGACCCGAAACAGCCTCGGCCTCACGTGGGATCGCATAACCCTGAAGACGGGTAAGTGCATCATTTTTGGCTACCTCTCCCTCACTTATGAATTTGGGGATTTGATACTCCTCTGCCAGGGTTTGGGTCAGTCGGTCTGCTACCGGTCCTTTTTGAATTTGATAATCCTGGGAGACCTGGGTATGCCAGTCACGCTCGGTGTCCAGTTCGGGGAAATTCCGGATTCCCGCTTTGTGCTGGGCCACCATCAGTCGCTCTTTATAACTTGCGGATATCCCATCCTCCCCGACCAAATCGATAAGTTTCTGATACCAGAAGGCCGCAGTGCGGAACTTACCGGTTAAAAAATTTACGTTGCCAAGGTCTTCAAAGATTTCCTTTTCGGAATATCCCATCTGAACCAGGTTCATATAATCGTCTATTTGCCGGTCGGCTTCTTTGCGCAAGGCCTCATGGGCGGCTTGCGGGTTGGCAATTTGTCCGACCGCATTGAAACTGAGAAGGAAACATCCCAGAATCACTGTCATTTTAAAGGGGTTGAAATTGAGCATAATTTGAGATTTGGGGTTTAATACGCTCAAATTTCAAAAAGCAATGCGTTGGCTAATTATGAATTTTTCACAGGATTTGGATCAAAACGACCTCAAAATTGTTAAAATGCAATGGGGACACTGTGAGAAATTCACAGTTTCGGTCATGGAAGGTATTTATCCGACAAGGGAAACCCCTTTCGCGTTTTGCCCCCGGAATGCGAGGCGGCAGATCGGATATTTTATACGTTTCTCCGAGAATATTTATCGACGTACTGTGGAATAAGCTCCATGTTAACATTATTGATTTTTGGGTCTGATCTTGTTTTCAGAAACAGACATAACCCTGGAGATCCCTGCTGAAGTCTTCATCCGAAGCGCCGGATTACGGGTTTCGGAAAGCTGCAGAGCTTCAAAAATGATTTTTTTTACTGCGGTCTCCGGGAATGTATCCATATCCCTGACCTTAATATGTCTGATAAGTTTGCCGGTACCTTCCAGGGGAAGTGTCCCTTTAGAGAGCTCGGCCCCTCTGTTGAACCCCAGGTTTACGTGCGTCTTATATACCGCGATATGGCAGAAAGCGTCATGCAACTTTTCAGACTTTGAATAGGCCATGGACACGGCATTGTATCCATCCCAAATCAGTTCATTGGCCTCGGGGACCCATTCCAATATCAGCTGACGAAGTGCTAACGCTATATGCTGAACACCCGCACCATAGGGATTGAGGAAGATTTCTAAATGGGGGTGCGCCTTCATTGACTATATTTCAGCTTGAATATCTGGGTAGATGAAGTTCGCAATTACATATTCTCTTCAAGGGCATTCCTGCTAATGGCCCAAAGAAAAATGAACAGTGCGGCAGTCCCCGGAAATAAGAACAAAAAGGGAAATTGTCCTATCCCTGGATTGACAATAGCCAGAACAAGAAAAGCAATTATTGCCAAAACTGCTCCCCGTAATTCCCATTTCCACGCAAGTCCGAGCCCAAGGAGAACAATCCCGAATAGTGCCAGTTGCACAATGGAATTAGCATTCAAAGGCTCCGAGTTTGAAGATTCCGGAGGAAAAAAGGTCTCCCCGATAAACATGAATAGGGAAAACAGAATAAGAAGGCCGCTTAGACCGCGTACTTCCCACCTGAAAATTTTTCTTCCCCTCATGGGACTAGCCTAAGTTCGCCTCCTTTTGTTCTTTTTCCTTTAATTGCTTCACCAGATCGAGCGCATCGGGTACGACATCACTGCATAAAACAATGAGGGATCCTTCTACAGCGTTTTCCACGGCGTGGTGAATCGCTTCTTTTTCAGAAGGAATTACCGTGATCTTTTTCTCGGGGTATTTAGAAAGAATACCATTTCGCAGCATGGCAATGAGCTCTTTTTCTGTCCGACCCCGTAAGTGCTTGTCCTGGCGGATAATGATTTCATCAAACATCTCTGCGGCGATACTGCCAATTTCATTATTATCCTCTTCACGCCTGTCCCCTATACCGGCAACAACACCCACCTTTACCGAAGCCTCAATTTCATTTGTGAATTTCTGAAGGGCCCGCATCCCTGCCGGATTATGAGCGTAGTCCAGTAAAATTTTAAACTTATTGAATTCGAAGAGGTTCAACCTGCCCGGAGTTTGGGAGGCAGAGGGCAGGAAAGTCTCCAAAGCAGCCTTCATGTCCTCGATGCTGATCCCCCGGACATTGGAAGCTATTACAGCAGGCAATATATTTTGAATCATAAACTTGGCCCGACCGCCGTATGTCAGGGGAATCCTGTCGGCTTTCATAATCCTCATTTTCCAGGTACCCCGGCATAGGGTCACGTATCCGTTTTCATAAACGGCCGTGATTCCTCCTTTGCGCTGTAAAGCCTTAATTCGTGGATTTTCTTCGTCCATTGAAAACAAGGCAACATTGCAGTTGACCGATTTTCGCATCTCGTAGACCAAATCATCGTCTGCGTTTAAAATGGCATAGCCGTCAGGAAGCACCGTTTCGGGAACTACAGACTTCACCCTGGCCAGTTGCTCTATCGTATGGATTCCTTTCAACCCCAAATGGTCTGCCGAAATATTGGTTACTATAGCGATATCACACTTGGAAAACCCCAGGCCGGCCCTGAGAATACCTCCTCGTGCACATTCCAGAACAGCAAAGTTTACGGTAGGATCCTTTAAAACGAATTCAGCACTCTGAGGGCCCGTGCAGTCCCCCTTCATCAAGAGCCTGTTTTGTATGTATACCCCGTCGCTGGTGGTGTATCCCACGCGATATCCGGACATTTTTGCCATATGGGCCATCAACCGGCTCGTCGTGGTTTTGCCATTGGTCCCAGTAATCGCCACAATTGGAATTCTGCCTTTGTTCCCCTGTTGCGGAAACAGTTTATCCACGACCGGGGCAGCGACATTGCGCGGCAGTCCCGTAGTAGGGGCGAGGTGCATTCTGAAGCCAGGGCCCGCATTGACCTCCAGCACTGCACCTCCGGTGTCCGAAAGGGGCTTGCTGATATCCGTGGTCATGATATCTATCCCGCAAA
>NZ_JBAVZJ010000177.1:0-1613 GCF_049588695.1 Robiginitalea sp. | reverse complement strand
GAAGACAACAAAGAGGTCGCCGCCGTTTCCGTAACAAACAACAACTAATTGATTTCGGTACGGGGCTGTTTTAATTACACTACATGAAAAAAATTGCATTTGGGATTCTGGTTGTTCTGCTTATAGCGTTTGTGGGCTATTTTATCATTTATCCCTATGATTACGTCATCCGCTTTGAGGCCAATACGTTTCCCGGCACAATCAACCAGTCTATAAAACTCTGGAATAAAACAGCCGGAGTCCCCGGAAGCCCCTTAGTACAGGAAGATCTATACCACCTTGAACAGCACGTACAGGCCGGAGATTCTGTCCATATTTACAATTGGGAGATAACCCCGCTGACCGAGAACACTTCCAAAGTAACCGTACGGATCAAAGACCGGGACCACAGCTGGAAAAACAAACTCCTGGTTCCCTTTACCGAGGCCGAAGTTGAGCGCTCCGGGGTAAAACACATTACTGATTTTGTCAATGATCTCAACGATCATATCGATCTCTTTAAAGTACAAATCGACGGAGAGGCCGAACTGCCGAGCACTTTTTACGCCTATGTGGATCTCAAAACCGACCAGCACAGAAAGGCAGGAGGTATGATGGATACCTACCTGATGCTCAGCGATGTACTGGTCCGAAGTAACGTCACGTTGAACGGCCCGCCCATGATCCTTGTAGATCAGTGGGACAGGGAAACGGATAGTCTGGAATATCGCTTTTGTTTCCCCATCATCCGTTCCGATAATTTGCCCCAGCATCCGGACATCAAATACAATCGTATTTTTCCGAAACGGGCGTTGAAAGCCACCTATAACGGAAACTACATCACCTCGGACCGGGCGTGGTATGCACTTTTGGACTATGCCGAAAAAAATGAACTGAGGGTAGAAGAGTCCCCGGTGGAGGTTTTCTTTAATAACCCCAATATGGGGGGTGATGCCCTGCAGTGGAAAGCTGAGGTGTATTTACCATTCAAGGAAGAGGAAGCCGGGTAATTCGGGAGCCTTTTATATGTCCCCGGATTCAAGGGTTGAGGCACCTTATTAAATCAAACGCGTTAAGGTTTCGAGTTCTGTACTTTTATTGCCGCCCGGATTGGATTCGGAAAATTGTTCCCTCCCACGATCATCCGTTGGCCAGCGGCCCGCCCAATGACCTAAAGTTTTCAACCGGTAAATACCAGGGTTTTTTTATCTTAGGGGGGACAAGCAATACGCCTCTAACCTTATCATCTCTATGTTTTTTATCGGCTACGACCTGGGGAGTTCTTCTTTAAAAACAGCTCTGGTCGATACCCAGACCGGAGAAAGCATTGCCGTTATTAAAACCCCGGCAGAAGAACTTGCCATTGATGCGCCCCGTGTCGGTTGGGCCGAACAGGACCCCGAACTCTGGTGGAGGTGTATTTGTGAGGGTACCCGTGAACTCCTTTCCAACACGGGTGTCAGCTCCGAGGATATTTCCGGAATAGGCATCGCGTATCAAATGCACGGGCTGGTCACCCTCGACAAGGCAGGTCGTTCCGTTCGGCCGGCCATTATCTGGTGCGATAGCCGGGCCGTTTCCATTGGCGATCAGACCCTGGAGGAAGTAGGCGCAACCCGATGCCAGGCACAATT
>NZ_JBAVZJ010000176.1:0-24156 GCF_049588695.1 Robiginitalea sp. | reverse complement strand
CTTATAACCTGACCCGTAATTTTTGAAAAGTATCGTAAAAAAAATCGCCCCTGTTAGCTAACAGGGGCGAAGTAATTTTAAATCGAATTATCCACCGTTAATGACAGCTTCTGGTATTTCATACCGCTCATCCCCGATTCGGATAATGTAGAGGTCGGATTCTTTGCTAGCCCTGAAAGCACCTCTGTCTGCCTGACTCTGATCATACCCGGTGGCCCTGCCATTCTCAAAATAGATCGTTCGCGTTCGCCCGTCCGATTTTGTAATAGTGACCATGCCGCTACCATTTCCTTCCCTCTTGACCCCGAAATTACAGTTAGTAGTGGGCTGGCCACTCCCCATACTGCATGGGACCATACCTGTTGCGTTGTAATCAGTACCACTTACCATGGCATCGCCTCCTGCGGATCCGGAATTCCCTGATGACATTGATCCGCATGAAAACAGTAAGAAAGAAAAAAATAATGCGATTGAAGACAGAGTCGCACTGCCTGAATTTGTTTTATGTTTGTTCATTATAAATGATTTTGGATTTGGACTCTTACTAAATTTAGTCTAAAAACTGGGTTATCCCCCCATAATTACAGCGTCGGGAATTTCATACCGCTCTTCCCCGATATGGATGATATACATATCGCTTTCCCTGGCAGCTTTGAATTCCTGGTTATCTGCCTGGCTGGAGTCATAACCGGTGGCCTTCCCTTTTTCAAAGAAAATGGTGCGCTTGCTCCCATCGGGCTTCGTTATGGTCACATAGCCCTTGCCGTTGCCTTCCCGTACCACGCCAAAGTCACAATTACCTGTGGGGGCACCACTCAGTTGACAGGGCACTTTTCCGGTAGCATTGTAGTTGGTTCCCGCTACCAGAGCATCTTTTACGTCCTCAGCGGCCTCCGTTACAGCTTCCCCTGCATTTTCAGCAGCCGCCTGGGTTTCCTCCACAACGGCTTCTCCGGCCGCCTCCACTTTGTCTTTGGTTTCCTGTTTGCACGAGTTCAGGGTCACTAAAAATCCGAGAACCAGCAGGAGTGATATACTCTTTACAATTCGCTTCATAATCCAATTTGGAATTAAGGTTAAATATTTTATTCAGTTATAGATTTCAGGTAGTACATCGCACTTAATTAATTCCCAACGATCATTTCCAGGCGGTAATCTGCCTTTTCACCCCGGCGCGCCGCACTGCGCATCATATAAACCCGGATTGTGTAATCCCCGCTTTCGGCAGCCGTACCCTCGAACTGATTCCCATTGATAGAGCCGTTGTAGATCGCCTCGTTTTGCTCCCCGGGTTCCATGATATTGAAATAGGCAGAAGTGTTCTGTGTGGCCATACTGATATTCATGGGCTGACCCTTCTTTACATTCAACAAGTAATCGACAGTTTCACGGCCGGTGATACTGCTTTCGACAGTTTTACTTGAGGTACCAGCCTCAAATTTTACCCGTACTTTTTCGATACCATCTTCAACGGCATCTGCCACATCCCCCGCAGCTTCTTTAACTGCATCTCCAGCACTTTCGGCAGCTTCTCCTACCTTTTCAGCCGCTTGTTTGGTCTCTTCCACAACAGCTTCTTCAGCATCTTTTAGCTTATCTTTCGTCTCCTGTTTGCAGGAGTTCAATGAAACAGCCAACAATAGGGCTACCAGGGGTGTGAAATACTTGATACTCATTTTCATATTCTTTTTAGTTTAATGGTTAAAATTTTGTTTGCACTAACGAAAGCCCGTTAGGTCCGAATTCTTTAACATATACGCAGAAAATAGCGAATTGGATTATCCTCCATTAATGACGGCGTCTGGAATTTCATAACGTTCATCACCAATATGTACAATGTATAAATCATATTCCTTGCTCGCCCTGAATGAAGCCCTGTCTGCCTGGCTTTCGTCATAACCGGTTGCCTTCCCATTCTCAAAATAAATAGTCCGGGTCCGCCCGTCGGATTTTGTAATAGTGACCATGCCACTTCCATTCCCCTGTCTTATAACGCCGTATTTACAGTTCCCCGTGGGTTGGCCATTTCCCATACTGCAAGGGACCATACCTGTAGCATTATAATCCGTTCCGCTTACTACTGTATCACCGGAGGTAGATTGTTGTCCTGAACCGCTGACGATCATTTCCAACATATAATTTGCTGCAGAACTACCGGAACCTTTCATCCGGTAGACCCGAACGCGATAATCCCCGCTTTTGGCCGTGACGCCTTCAAATTGATTTCCGGCGGTGGAACCAATATGAATGGCCTCATATTGGGCATCCGGCTCCATAATGTTGAAATAAACACCCCCGTTTGAGGAGGCCAAACTGACGTTCATATACTGGCCTTTGCGCACGTTTAAAAGGTAATCTACGGTTTCACGGCCGGAGATCGCCCCCTCGATAGCCGCTGTACTCGCCCCGGGAGGGAATTGCACACGTTCTACACGGATTTCCTGTGCCTGGAGTCCCTGCCCGGGAATACCTAAAAGCAGGAATCCTACAAGAATAGTAAGGATTGGGTTGGCTTTAAAAAAAGTCTTCATTTAAAATTATTTTAGTGGGTTTTTCGTTTTAAAAAAAATCAGGAGGGAAGATACGATATTTATATTAAATTTTCTTGTCGGATACCTGAAAAGTGTGTCCTGACGAGGGAAAGATTCTATCCCCCGGGGAGCGTGAAAATATGTTTCTCCCAAAATAAAAATAAGTCGATTACCCGGCTTCTTCATACGCGGCAGTAAGCCAGGTAATGAGTTCAGGGTCAACCTCTGAGACCTCTGACAACCGGACGCGGTGCGTACACATGGTGCCAAACGGGCCTGAATTCTCAAGTCTTCCTTCAGGGGCCTTCTCACGGAGTTTCAAGCCGAGGTCGATCCGGGTTTTGGTAGCCGGTTTGATCAGGGCAAATTGCTTTTTACGCACCAGGCTTACCGTTGTTTTCTTGGGAACTACCTTGACCTCTGGCCCGAAGGTTTGAACTACCTCAAGGATTTTTTCGTAAATGGGCTTCAGGGATTCTTTCCCTTTGTACTGGGATTTTAGAAGATCCTCCTCCGAGGTTCCCGAATCCCTGGAAAGTGTGACAATAGTATTGGCGAAACCATGGGTGACTCCGTGTTGTTTCTTTAGAAAATTAACTGCTTCTGTATGTTTGGAAAAGGACTTCCCGCGGAGAATTTCCTTCCATGCTTCAAGGGACTTACCCGTTTTTTCGGGCATGTTTTCGATCATCGTTTTTAATTGGGTATCCATAGCCAGGAAGGTTTTTGCCTCTTTTAAAATAGTGTTATTTCAGCATTTTTGCAAGGCTTGAATTCGCGATGCCAGGGGAGGGTGTGAATAATGAAAGAAGACGTACGCCCAATGAGGGGTAAGGTTGCTCAGGTTTTTCCGGGATAACTTTTTAAGGGAATCGATCAGCGGTTCAGCCGCATAAGTCTCGCGAGCGTAATGATCCGCCTGAAATTCAAATTTCCGAGAGAGATAATTCACTACGAGCCCGGTGAGTGCGCTAATCGGGCTGTACAGCAATCCAAAACTCAGGAGGGAAGCGTGAAAGCTGGGCACTTTTACCCCAATGGCCAGAGCGATTTGTGGATTGTTTATAAAGAGCGATAATACAAATAAGGTCAGTCCCGTAAGCAGGAGGGAGGCGCCCAGGTTAAAAATAATATGGTGCTTTTTATAGTGCCCGACTTCGTGGGCGAGAACAGCCACGATTTCCTCTTCCTCTAAATCCTCGATAAGCGTATCGTACAGGGTCACCCTTTTTTCCCGTCCAAAACCCGAGAAATAGGCATTCGCCTTGGTCGACCTTTTGGAGCCGTCGATGACAAAAATATTTTTGAGTTCGAAACCCACCCCACGGGCATATTTTTCAATTTGCGATTTCAGGGCACCGGCTTCCAGTGGGGTCTGTTTATTGAACAGGGGTACAATCAGTCGGGAATAAAAGAGATTCATCACAACGGCGAATGTCGCGATAAGGCCCCAGGCGTAGAGCCAGAAATCGACCCCGGCACTTTGATAGAACCACATAATCAGGGCGAGCACCCCTCCACCAAAAACCATGGCGAGCCCCCATCCTTTAATTTTATCCATAAAAAACAGGGTGGGAGTACTTTTATTAAAACCGAATTTCTCTTCAATTACAAAAGTTTTGTAATAACCCAGGGGGGTGGATAAAAGGTCACTCCCAATAAAGAGAAAACCAAAGAAAAGGAGGGCCTGGGGGATGGGGTTGGAACTCATGGTACGCACAAAATCGTCGAGCCATCCAAAACCTCCGAAACATAAAAAGGCCAGGGTAACCGCGAGGGAAAGCCCTGAGGACAGTAGCCCGAATTTATAATTGGTCTGTTTGTACTGCTGGGATTTCAAATATGCTTCAGCGTCATAGAGATCCCGGAGTTCTTCGGGTACAGGATCTGAAAATTTCCGGGCATTGAGAACATCCAGGACTGTTTCGATTATATAGTCAACCACCAGGATTCCAACGATAATATAAAAAAGGGTTTCTGACGCCATTCCACTAGGTTTAAACCGATGAAAAATAGGAATAATAATCTGTTTCTTTCTAATAAATTAGACCAACGGACCTTGAAAATACTTCAGGCTTTTGAAGAAAAACCCCGTTGCCTGAGGCCCTCATAAATTAAAATGGCTGCGGCTACGGAAACATTCATTGAATCGATACTTCCGGCCATTGGGATTTCTACAAGCAGGTCAGCCCCTTCTTTCCAAATCGAGGTCAGGCCGGTGGCCTCTGTTCCCACGACTATGGCTGTGGCCCTTTCGAAATCTGCTGTGTCATAGCGAACCGCCCCACCCAGCGCAGCGCCTAAAACCTGAAAATTGGAATCTTTGAGGAAACCTAAGATTTCTCGGCTACTCCCAGAAGCCACAGGAACAGTGAACAGGCATCCGATACTTGAACGGATAATGTTTGGATTGTAGAGGTCCCCTTGCAGATCGGCGATCAGGACGGCATCCAGTCCGGCGGCATCTGCCGTACGTAAAAGAGCACCAATATTTCCGGGCTTTTCCGGGGCTTCGGCTACCAGTACCAGGGGGTTTTTTCTTTTCCAGCTGAGGTTTTGCAGGCTGTGATCCCGACTGTGCATCAGGGCGATAATTCCTTCAGTTTTTCCCCTGTAGGCCAAATGGCGATATACCTCAGGGCTTAGAGCAACCCCCGGACATTGCTCCAGTTCCGGGATGGTCCGGAGTGCAGCTTCATCGATAATTTCCGGACAGAAATAGAATTTTTCGGGCCGATACCTTCCACTGAGGGCCAGGCGGAGTTCTCTCAGGCCTTCTAGCACAAACATGTTATCCCTGCGCCGGTTGCGTGATTTCCGATTCCAGTGCTCTAATTGACGGACCTCGGGGTTTTGTATGCTGCTGATAAACTTCATGCCTGGCGTAGTCATAAAAAAACGGAACGATCCTTTAGAACCCTTCCGTTGTTAAAGATACGTATGTTAGGGATTACTCCCTGGCAAATTTGCCCATGTAACGTTTCCAGAGTTCCGTTTGATGGGTTTCCAAAGAGAGTTCCCGCCCATCGATAAAGGCATGGGTCAATTGATTGCCCCGCATATCCAGGGCGTCGCCTTCTGAAATAAACAAAGTAGCACTTTTCCCATTCGCCAGTGTTCCGTAGCGATCATCAATGCCCAGGATGCGGGCTGTGTTTCCAGTGATCATGGCCAGGGCTTTTTCCTTGTCCAACCCCTGTCCGACAACCTGTCCGGCATAAAAGGGGAGGTTGCGCGTTTGAAAATTTTCCGCATCTGCATTTTGAATCCCGACTAACAGACCTGCTTCATCCAGTAATTTCGGGAGGCGGTAGGGCAGATCATAGGCATCATCATTTAGATTGGGTAGATTGTGGGTAAAATTAACCAGAACTGGAATCTCATGTGACTTCAGAAAATCTGTGATCTTATAGGCCTCATAGCCCCCTACCAGGACTACCTTTTGAATGCCGGCAGCTTTTAGCCGACTCACACCATCTATGATTTCCCGTTCCCCATCGGCGTACAGGTACAGGGTTTGTGCCCCGGTAAAAAGACCCTGCATGGCCCTGAAGGCCGGATTGACTTCCTTGGATTTCCCTGCGCTGTACACTTTTGAGCTCTTGATAAAATTGAGCACTTCCTCCGTTTGGGTTTCGTAGTCCTTATTGGGTTGGTATCCACGGGGTTCTCCCATCCACCAGCGTCCTCTTCGGAAAGATCCCGGCCAGTGCAGGTGAATCCCATCGTCCTCTTTTACAATCGCATCCTCCCAGTTCCAGGCATCGAATTGCACAATTGAGGATGTACCAGAAATCCGTCCGCCCTGAGGCGCGATCTGCCCAAGGAGGACACCGTTAGGTCTCATACTCTCTACTACCTGGGATTCTGCATTGTATGCAATAATACTGCGCACATGCGGGATGAGGGATCCGATTTCATCCTCGTCGTCACTGGCCCGTACGGCATTGATTTCTATTAGGCCCAGGGATTTCCCCGGGGCAATAAAACCGGGATAGACGTGTTTTCCGGTGGCGTCGATAATCCGTCCACTACCCTGAAGGCCCGCGCCCATTGCGGTAATGGTGCCGTCGGTAAAAGTCACGGTTCCGTTTTCCACAATTTCACCGTTGCCCAGGTGCAATGTGGCTCCTGTTATACTTATGGTTTCACTCTGAGCCACTGCAGGCGTCTGCTGTCCCCATCCCGTTGTGAGGCAAAGGAGGAGAATGAGTGTACTGGCTATATATGATTTCATAGGATTCATTTTAGTATTGGATTTTAAAGACTGTCACAGTTGAAGGTTCTTTTCTGTTTTTGTCTTGGGGGCCGGACGGCCGCCCCTCCGGCTTTTTCATCCAGCATCATTTCCGTGAGCTTGCTGCGCTCTTCAGTCATTCGCTGTTGAAGCCTGGTATCCTCGGTGCGATCAAAATAAGGAACCCCTTCAATATACGTCGTTTCAGCAACCGCATACACGGAGAGCGGATGGTCTGACCAAAGTACAAGGTCTGCATCCTTCCCTACTTTTATACTACCAACCCTGTCATCAATATGGAGTAATTTGGCGGGGTTCAGGGTCACAGTTTTCCAGGCTTCTTCTTCGGAAAGCCCCCCGTATTTTACGGTTTTGCCGGCCTCCTGATTCAGCCGGCGGGACATTTCACTGTCGTCGCTGTTAATCGCCACTGTAACCCCCTGGCTGTGCATGATCGCAGCATTGTATGGAATGGCATCCTTGACCTCGTACTTATAGGCCCACCAATCGCTGAAGGTCGAGCCGCCGACCCCGTGTTCCGCCATTTTATCGGCCACTTTGTATCCCTCTAGGATATGGGTAAAGGTGTTTACTTTAAAGTCCATCCGATCGGCCAGTTTCATCAACATATTGATTTCACTTTGCACGTAGGAGTGGCAACTGATATGCCTTTCACCCCGGAGAATTTCAGCGAGTACTTCCAGCTCCTCATCGTACCTGTAAGGTTCGCCGGAATCTTTTACGGCCTGGTATTCCTTAGCGCGCTGGAAATAGTTTTCGAAAACCTGTTCCACACCCATTCGGGTCTGGGGGAATCGGTCAAAACTCTGCCAGTTGGATTGTTTTACATTTTCCCCAAGGGCAAATTTGATAAACTTGGGCATGTCGGTATACATCATCTCAGAGGCACTTCGGCCCCACTTGAGTTTAAAAATGGCCGAGCGCCCACCGATAGGGTTGGCCGACCCGTGAAGCAGTTGGGCTGAGGTTACCCCCCCGCCGAGATTTCGATAGATATTGATATCCTCCGGATCCAGCACATCGGTCATTTTAACTTCTGCCGAAGAGTTATGACCAGCTTCATTAATGGCCAGGCCGGCAATATGGGTGTGCTCGTCGATAATACCTGCGGTCAGGTGCTTCCCGGTGGCGTCTACCACCCGAGCTCCGCCTGCAGAGAGATTACTGCCGATTTTGGTGATCTTTCCTTTTTTGATAAGCACATCTGTATTGAGTAGCGTTCCCTCAGCCTCTCCCGTCCATACGGTGGCATTTTTAAAGAAGATATCCTCCTGCTCCGGGAGCTTCAGGTATCCATATCCCACATTGGGGTAGCTTAAGGGAAGCAGCTGTGGAACACTCTTTTTGGAATCGGATTTTTTAGTGTCGGCTTTAAAATCACCCGTCTTCCGGGCGGTAAAGCGTGTTTCCCTCCCGTCGGGTAAGACCATTTTTCCACTTAGATTTTCGGAGGACGCATCCACCAAAGCTGTGGTTCTGTACGAATCACTCCCATCGGAAAATGAGGCGAAGACCCAGTCATTCTCATATTTTAGTTTAGACTTAAGGACTTCTTCACCTTTTTTTACTTCGAGTTTGGGGCTGGCAGGGGTTCCTGTGACGGAGAGGGCAAAATCTTTTCCCCCTGCTGACAGGGCGTAGTCCCCACGAATATCTTTTTGGTTCATATCCGCCAATATGTGGCGTTTGCCCATCACCCAATTTTCATACAAGGTCGTTTCCTCCTCGAAGATCGGGCCTGAGGTGATTAGAAAATTGGCATATCTACCGAGGTCCAGCGTTCCAATTTCCCCGGATTTTCCCAATAATCGGGCGGGCTCAGCGGTTAATGCTTCAAGCGCACGGGTTTCCGAAAGCCCGTATTCCATGGCCCTTCGTATGTTTTTGTGAAGGTCTTTTGTGTTTTTTAACCCCTCCAGGGTAAAGGCGAAAGAGATACCATTCTTTTCGAGGACCCCGGGATTCGAAGGAGCGTGATTCCAGTGCCGCATGTCTTCAAGGCTCACATAATTGGCCTGATACGGGTTTGAAACATCAAAGGCTTCCGGAAAATTCAGGGGAACAACCAGGGGCGCCATTGTGGCTTTGATATCCCCGATGTTTTCGTATTCCTGACCCCCGGCCAGAATCACGTACTGAATTCCAAATTTATCTCCAATTCCATCGGCTCTGAGCACATGACCGTTATCTCCTGCCGCAAAAAACTGAACCTGGTCCCTGTTTCGGATTAGGGCTTCAAGGGAGCGGTCAGTGGTGTTTACATTCCCTCCGTTGTACCACTCTGCATCGTGGTACATCTGCCGCAACAAGGCCATCGAACCCATTAGGGAGGTGGGGTAAGACTGGGCCTTGGCAATACTGCGGTCAAAAGAGAGGTATTGTCCCGAGGTGTCTTCCAGAACACGTTCTGAATCGTTACCCTCCTCATTTAAGGCGAGTAGTACTCCCGTACCCCGCACGATTCCGTCCTGAACGTGGCTGTTTACCACCCCAAAGCCCAGGGCGCGGAGGTCTTTCGCGCTTTTCCCGTCAAATTTATAATGGGAGATGGCTGTTTTTTCAGGCATGATGTGATCATTCCAGTAGAAGCCTTCCCGGCTGGGTTCATATTGGGCGGTGCGCCCTCCGGAGGGATTTCGTTTGGCTTGTTCCACTCCGAAGGAAGAGAAAACATCAATAAAGGAAGGATAAACGGATTTGCCTTCTAAATCAATAATCTGGCTGTTGGACGGGACATCGACGCGCTTCCCAACCCCCACGACCCTTCCCTCGTAAAAGAGAAGTGTTCCTTTTTCAATCACATGGGTGGGACTCACATATATTCGGGCGTTCGTGAGCGCTGTGTAGTTGGTATTACTGGCCTTGACCCCATCGTTTTTCGGAAAGTACTTTTGAGCATTCCCGGAATATCCCAGGCATAATATGGCGAGGAGTATAAGTTTCCATTTCATAAACGAATTGCAATTAGAATGAGAAGTAAAAATTTTGAGTAGTTTGAAGGTCCAATATACCAAAATCGGGGCACCCCCCGAAGGTTTTACATGCATTTCCGACATGTGAAGGCCATTATGGAGTTACGGGATAAATTCTGTGATACCCTACAATGAGGGCCACCACCCGATTATAAGAACGGATACCATCCTTTTGTTTGTTGATTTCCAGGTATCGGTTAAAGATGGATTTAAAAACAGGTTCCATGGGATTTTCAAAACCTTTCCAGAAAATCGTCAGTTCCCTGTAGTTGGCCCGGACGCCCGGATTTATTTCCTTCAGAAGTTTTTCATATTCCCCTTTGTCCCTTCTCCGGATTTCCGAAAGGCAATAACTCAGGCCGTAGGCCGATGCAGAATACCGGAAGTATTTATCCGGATTGCGCAGGGTAACCAAATACCCGATAAAATTAGTCTCGTTCTCAGCGGAATAACCCAACTGGTGACCCACCTCATGTCCGCAAACCACGGAATGCCGGAAAACCGGGAGCTTATGGTTTACCTGGGCTTCCCCTGTGAAAGGATTCAGATAGCCCCCGTAGCCCATATAGGAAAGCAGGGTACTGAAAAGGGAAGGTTTCAAACTGGGGGGGGCGTAGGATAATCCCGGGAAGTCTTTGGCCAACTCCTGGTATCCGACAAGCGTTTTTTGGAGATTCAGATCACGGGTATTGGGAAATTCAACCGCCTGCAGGCTATCCCCTGTAAGCTCTTGTTGCAGGGTGTTGGTTTGCTCCGCGAGTCGCCCGGTAAGTCCTATCAGCTCAGCAGTGGTATACTTTACCTGGTAGCCCAGGGTTTGCGCCAAAGGTTGTCGGAAGTAGTTACTTCCCCAAACGAGGTAAAACGTGAAATGAAGGATGGAAATGGCCAGCAGGCAATCGCGGAAAAAGGTCCAGGGATGGTGTCGGATCCAATGCCGCTTTCGGATCAGGTAACCTATAGATAAAACAATGAGGAAAAAATAAATGAGGTCTCCCACAGAGAAGGGAACCCACCCGTATAGTCTCCTGAAAAAAGCGGAGATCAGCGGATACAACCCCGTACTGTAGTATTTCTCTACCCACAGCGGATGGCCCGCCATCCAGTTTACCGCTAAGAGCTGAAGTGGAAACGAAAGGATAATACCGGTCTTCAAATGGGATCGCATGCCGTAAAAATAGAGAATAATCCTGCCGGCCTTGCCCGGAATAGTTATTTTTGAGAAGCTCTAAATGCTTTTCACATGTCTGATGTCATCGCGAATATTGATCCTGGTACAATCTGGAAACACTTTTCAGACCTCAATGCCGTCCCCCGACCTTCCAAAAAAGAAGAACGGGTCATGGCTTTTATGATGGACTTCGGCAATTCCCTGGGGTTGGAGACCCTAAAAGATGCTGTGGGGAATATCGTCATTCGTAAACCCGCCACTCCCGGCATGGAAAACCGAAAAAGGGTGGTGCTGCAGGCCCATCTGGATATGGTCCATCAGAAAAACAACGCCACTGTATTTGATTTTGAGTCTCAGGGCATTGAGATGTTTCTCGATGGAGATTGGGTACGGGCCAAAGGAACCACCCTGGGGGCAGATAACGGCCTGGGTGTGGCCGCCATTATGGGGATTCTGGCCTCCCATGAGATCCCGCATCCGGCCTTAGAAGCGCTATTTACGATTGATGAGGAAACAGGGATGACCGGGGCCAAGGGACTGTCCAATGATCTTTTAACTGGAAGTATCCTTTTAAACCTGGATACTGAAGAAGATGACACCCTTTGCGTGGGATGTGCCGGGGGTGTGGACGTTACCGCACGGGGTACCTATACTCCTGTAGCTGCTGAAGGGGAAGCCAAGGGGCTTTCTATCCGGATCAATGGCCTGCAAGGGGGGCATAGTGGGATGGATATACACAAAGGCCTCGGGAATGCAAATTTGCTTCTTGGGCGCCTTCTGCTGGTGTGCGGCGAAGCTGCACCTGTTTCTCTGTCAGCCATGAATGGGGGTAGCCTCAGAAACGCCATACCGAGGGAGGCCCATGCGCTTTTGTTGGTTCCCGCTGGGAACTGGGATACAGTACTTCGTGCCCTTGAGGGCGAAAAAAAGGCTATCCTTGAAGAGTACCGCGAGAAAGAACCCGATCTGCGTATTTCAGCAGAACCCGCGGACCGACCGGAAAAAACGATGGATCCCGAGACTACAAAAGGATTTCTCTACTGCCTGTATAGTTTGTTTAACGGGGTGTATGCCATGAGTTCTGAATTTCCGACGCTCGTTGAAACTTCCAATAATGTGGCACGGGTTCAGGTAGGGGAGGGCAACATAGAGGTGGGCTCCCTGACCCGTTCCTCCAGAGAATCGGCCAAGGCCGACCTGGTGCGAAAACTGAAAGCTTCTTTTTTACCGGCAGGTTACCAGGTAACCACCGATGGCGATTATCCCGGTTGGCTCCCTGATACTTCATCCCCTATTTTAGCGGTAGTCACCAAAAGGTATACCGAGTTATTTGGGGAAGCACCACAGATACTTGCAGGGCATGGCGGTCTGGAATGCGGGATTTTAAAGAATCACTATCCCGATATCGACATGGTGAGTTTTGGACCGACCATACTTGGCGCCCATTCTCCCGATGAGCGGGCCTCTGTTTCTTCTACGCGTAAATTCTGGACCTTGCTCCAGGATGTATTGAAGCACATTCCACACAAAGATTGAGAATCACCAGGGATCACTCGGGGGCGGGCAGCATTTCCAGGTCGAAGACCAGATTCGAATTAGGTGGAATCGGGCCACTTCCCTGACTGCCGTAACCCAGATATGGCGGCACGAAAATGCGCCATTTATCACCGGCCTTCATTTCGAGCAGCGCTTCCTTAAATCCGGCAAACATTGGCATATCGGGACTCAGGGCTATGGGCAGGGGTCGAAAATCCCCCCGGTGGCGGGCTAGCAATTCATCGTACCGACCCGCTGCTTTCGCAATGGAATCCACACTTGTATCGATCAGTGTGCCATTCTCCAACCACCCGGCGTAATGGACAGAAACGCTCTCACCGATTGAGGGTTTGGGCCCGTCCCCCTCTTTGAGAACGATGTACTGAAGCCCTGAGGGCAGGGTCGTTGCAGAAGATTTTTGACTGACAAGGGTGGCTCCAAAGGCTTTTATTTTTTCCTGAAGGGCTTCTTCTTCCGCGAAGTAGGCCGACATCACCTCTACAGCGTCAAAGGATTTGGCGACTTTCCCATTTCGCACAATGGTGACTTTTTTCATGATCACCGAGTCTACCGGACGATCCCCGGGTTGCGTGGGAACTGCGGCAATGGAGTCAATCACATCCATTCCCAAAACAACCTTTCCGAAAACGGTGTGTACCCCGTCCAGCCAGGGAGTCTCCTTTATGGTGATAAAGAACTGACTGCCGTTGGTGTTGGGCCCGCCATTCGCCATTGAAAATACGCCTTTGCCATTGTGGGTCAGGTCTTTGTTAAACTCGTCCTTAAAGCGGTACCCGGGATTTCCTGAGCCTGTTCCCAAAGGATCTCCCCCCTGTATCATAAAATCGGGCATGACCCGGTGAAAGATCAGGCCATCATAAAAGGGTTTCCCTTTATATGCATCGCTGACGTAAGGGTTGGTCCCTTCCGCCAAACTCACGAAGTTGGCCACGGTTAAGGGTGTTTTTTCTTGTTCCAGTTTAATAACCATATCCCCCTGGGTCGTCTGTAATTCCACAAACAGGCCATCCCCGAGATCGGCGTAATTGGACTTGCATGACCCCAGAAATGTAAGGGTGATCGAGAGTAGTAAAACAATATTTTTCATAACACAATTATTATTCGCTTTGAGTTTCCGATTCGATTTTAAAAATTTGGAGGGTGCATTTTAAGGGCGTATTGGGCCCGATGCGATCATCATCCCCGTGGTATCCATATCCGAGAGACGACGGATACAGAAATGTAGCAGCTTCTCCTTCCTTCAGGAGTTTTACGCTATATCGCATGCCTGGAAAGAGTTCTTCTTTGTCTACCAGGTATTTGAAGACTCCGATTTCTTCCTGTCGGTAGAGAGTGTCTTCATTCCAGGTACGGATATTGTATGTCAGGGTTACGAGATCACCGGGGGCCGCCAACCGGTCATCCTCGGAATTTCTTTTTTCATAGGCATATAGAAAGCCACTCGCACTACTTTGAAACTTTCGCAGGCTATCTTTTTGGGCGAGGTCCTGCATTAGGGAGGTTTCTTGTTTCAACAGGCGTTTATTCCGCTCGGCGGATGTCTTTAGAAAGCTCCCACTTCGAACCTCCAAAGGTCTTCGGGGCTGGGGTTCCTGGCAAGAGGTTATCACAAACATCACAAAAATAAGACTAAAGACCTTTCTCATCGGGATAATTGCTTTTCATATAAAGGGAGTAAACGCTCGAATCGGGTGGTCGTGGCTTTGAGGGATTCCTCACTGCGGCCCCCGGCTGCATTGATATGACCTCCTCCGTTAAAGTGGGAGCGCGCCAGGTCGTTGACCGAGAAATCTCCCTGGGACCGAAGCGAAATCTTAATGATCCCCTCTTCCTTATTCTCTATAAAAATCGCCGCCAGAACGACATCTTTTAACGAAAGGGCATAGTTCACAAAGCCTTCTGTATCCCCTTTTTGAAAATTATGCCGGTTCAGGTCTTCCTGGGTCAGGGTTATATAGGCGGTTCGATACCGTTTGAGGATGACCAGATTCTGCAGGGCACAACCCAGGAGTTGCAACCGCTCCACCCGGTTGGTATCGTAGATGTGCCGGTGAATCTGTGTATGCGGTGCCCCGTGCTCCATCAATTCTGCTGCCACCCTCATGGTGGTGGGCGTAGTCGCCTGGTATTTGAATGATCCGGTATCGGTGAGGATCCCGGTATAGAGGCAGGTGGCTATTTGGGTATCTATTTCCCCTGCAGCACCCAAACCGTCAATTAAATGATACACCATTTCACAGGTAGAACTCATCTGTGCATCTGAATAAGTAACCTGCGCATAGTCGTGCGGGCTCTGGTGGTGATCTACCATAACAAAGGGGCAGGTGGTTTCCTCGAGGACTTTCTCCATGGCCCCGGTACGATTCAGGGCATTAAAATCAAGGGTGAAAACCAGGTCGGCGGATGCCATTATTTTTTCGGCCTTACCCCGATTTTTTTCGAAATTGATCACCGATTCCGCTCCCGGCATCCATTTCAGAAACTCAGGAAAATCATTGGGGGAAATCACGTGGGTTGAGTGATTATGGGCCTCCAAAAAGCGCTGTAGTCCCAAACAAGAGCCTATGGCATCTCCATCGGGATTTTTATGAGGGACCAGAACGATCCTTTTTCCCGTTTTCAGCAATGCTTTTAATGGCCCGACAAGGTCAGAATTCATGCGGGCAAAGATATTAAATTAGATGAAAGCCCGATCAGAAATGATATCTTTAGGAAAAGAAACGCCGGGTTTTGAAACGACTTATTCCTCTATTGTTTCCAGTACTGTTTATTTGCTCCTGTAAGTCCGGGGCCGATTTGGTCCCACCGGCCACCTCGTCGGAGCGTGAGGTTCTAAAGATTGCATTCGGATCCTGCAATGATACGGAACGGGGTAACCTCCTTTGGGATGATATTTTTGCACTTGAGCCCGATCTCTGGATTTGGGGTGGGGATAACGTTTATGCTGATACCGACGATATGGAGGAACTTCAGGAGTACTACGCGGAATTGAAGGCAGTTCCGGGATATAAAGCCCTTGAAGCTGTGACTCCTGTAATTGGTACATGGGACGACCACGACTACGGTCTAAATGACGGAGGGGCCGAGTTTGCGGCACGAAAGGCCAGCCAACAGGTGTTTTTAGATTTTCTGGGTGTACCCGAATCCAGCCCGAGAAGACAGCGGAAAGGGGTTTACGCGGCCCATAATTATTCCACAGGGAAGGGGAGTGTTAAAGTTCTTGTTTTGGATACGCGGTATTTCAGGTCGGAATTAAAACCAGATCCGTCAGGTAACAGGAGGTATGTGCCGCATACCCAGACAGATGGTACAATCCTTGGAGAAGTGCAGTGGGCCTGGCTGGAATCAGAACTCCAAAACTCCCGGGCAGATTTCAATATTCTTGTGAGTAGCATCCAGGTGCTTTCGGGGGAACACGGTTTTGAAACCTGGGGAAACTTTCCCCATGAAGTCACCCGCCTTAAGAAGGTTATTGTCGAATCCGGGGCCCGGGGTGTGATCGTGTTTTCAGGGGACCGGCATATTTCAGAATTCTCCAGAACAGATTCCAGACCCCTAAAGTATCCCCTTGTAGATTTTACCTCCAGCGGTCTGACCCATGCATACAGGTCATTTAAGGGAGAGCCGAATCCCTTCCGGATAGGGGAGGTCATCGCTGTTGAGAGTTTTGGTTGGGTCATTTTGGACCTCGCGAATCGACGGGCATCTTTTCAGATTCGCGGGGATGGGAATAAGGTTCTCCTGGAGCTGAATCAAAACTATTGAGTTTGTGGGTTGCAGGGATAAAGCGTATTTTCGCCGAAAATTTTTAAAATGGCAGGAAGCAGAACTTTTACCATGATTAAACCAGATGCGGTTGAAAACGGCCATATCGGAGCGATTCTCGAAAAAATCACTTCTGCAGGTTTTCGTATCGTAGCGATGAAATACACACAACTGAGTCGCCGGGATGCTGAGGAATTCTATGCAATTCACAAAGATCGTCCCTTTTTTGGGGAATTAGTGACTTTTATGACCCGCGGACCTATAGTTTCCGCTATCCTTGAAAAGGAGAATGCAGTGGAGGATTTCCGGGCACTTATCGGGGCTACGAACCCTGCTGAGGCTGCTGAAGGTACCATTCGAAAACTCTTTGCGAAGGATATCGGGGAGAATGCTGTTCACGGTTCAGACAGTGATGAAAACGCTTTCATTGAAGGGAGTTTTCACTTTTCGGGAAGGGAAGTCTACGCCTAGTTTGCCGATAAAAAGATCAAAGAAACCCCGGCCGGTGCGCCGGGTTTTTGCGTTTATTGCAGTCTGACTTTTTCTATGAGTTTCCTGCCCAACTCCTCATTCATCATTTCTATGATACGGGAGGCGCCCAGACTCAATTCTTCCCGCAAGACAGAGGATTTAAGATAAACGATGAGCGTGCTGCCTTCCAGGCGAACCTTAAGTGTGTAATTGGAAACTCCGGGCCCCATAACACCGGACCACGCTTCCTGCACGCGGATCTGATCTAATCCCTTTTCCAGATGATTTACCTCGATAAAGGCTTTTAAGGCCTCATCCAGGGATTGATTCTCCTTCTTTTTAGTCATCTGCTGTTTTAAGTGAAAAGGGTTCGTATCGGGTATAGGTATATAACAATCCATTGCTGTGCCGGGTGGTCAGGCTCAGACTATCGAGTTCGAGCACTTCCTCCTCCCACTGTGTATCTCTCCCTTTAAATCCCAGAAAAAGACGGCTATCCCGCCAGAGGATTTCCATGGGCAGGGCATCATCCGAGGTCAGGTATTTCCCATCCAGGGTGGGTTGTACTTTTTTGCGGTATCCACTGCTTCCGTTCCAGTCGAAAAAATCGATGGTGGTATTGGCTGTATAGGTTTTTTCAGCACCGTCTGAAAAGGCCACTTTCTGAATTTCCCAGTACCCCTGCAGGTATTGCAAATCCTCCTCGTTCAGAGAGGGGTTACAGGAGCTTAAGACTAGTATCCCCCAAAAGAAAAGTAAGTGTCTAAAGGGTGATAAGTGCATAGGTTTGATGGATTTGCCTGACCGTTTTTTCAGTGCGCTCACCATGGGTGTCACTGATAAAAATCTGACCAAAAAGGTCCTGATTTACCAGGTTGACAATGTGTGCCACCCGGTCTTCATCCAATTTATCAAAAATATCGTCGAGAAGCAAGATGGGCATGCCAGACAACTGTGATTTCATAAACTGGAACTGCGCAAATTTCAGGGCGATCAGAAAAGACTTTTGCTGCCCCTGACTTCCGAATTTCTTAATTGGATACCCCTCGATCTCCATACCCAGGTCGTCTTTGTGGATCCCCTGGGTGGTGTATTGCAGCAGGCGATCTTTATCCAGGTTCTGATGGAGGAGATCCGAGAGTGGCGCCGATTCCAGTTGACTCTGATACCGCAGGTGAACGGGTTCATCTCCCCCGGAAATCGCTTTGTACTGGTCGATAAAAATAGGTGTAAATTCAGACATAAAGGCCAGCCGTTTCCCGTGTATACGCATTCCCAGGGTGTGGAGCTGGTCATTGTAAACTTCGAGGCTGTCTGAGTCGAATGTGCGATTGGCGGCAAAATATTTTAGCAGGGCGTTCCGCTGGGAGACTAATTTGTGATAGTTCAATACATCCTGCAGATATGCCTTATCGGACTGGGAAATCACACCATCCATAAATTTCCGCCTCACATCACTGCCTTCCAGGATGAGATCCCGGTCTGCGGGCGATATAATCACCAGAGGTACCTGCCCGATATGATCTGAAATTCGGTCGTAGACTTTCCCGTTTCGCTTGAGCACTTTTTTGCCACCCTTTTTAAAACTGCAAACCACATTTTCTTCCCGCCCCTCTTTTACAAAGGCCCCTTCAATTACGAAAAACTCGGCTCCATGCCGGATATTCTGCGTAGTTACCGGGTTGAAATAACTTTTGCCAAAGGCGAGGTGGTAGATGGAATCCAGCACATTGGTCTTTCCTACCCCGTTAGGGCCAATCAAACAATTGATCTTGACGTCGAACTCGAATTCACGGGTATCAAAATTCTTGTAATTCAGTAAGGATAAGCGGTTTAAATGCATCCGGATTCAGGAGGGTTTCAGAGTAGTAAGCTGTCGCAAATTATCTAAAAATAAGGAATAAATTACCCTTCTGTTTTAGATAAAACCTTTATTTTTGCGCGATCAATATTACAAAAAATGGCCACATACAAAAAGCGGGGGTATAAACCGAAGAACAAAGCGGAAGAGCACGAACTCAATGTGCAGGACAGCACGACCGCGGAGGTATTCAGTACTCTGGATTCCAGCGCTTCCAAGACAGAACAGTGGGTGGCGAGGAATCAGAATTATATTTTAGGGATTATCGGAGTGATCGCAGTAGGCGTTTTGGCATATCTGGGTTACCAGCAATTCATACAGGAGCCACGTGAAGAAAGTGCCAGCAATGAGCTTTTTTACCCGCTTCAGTATTTTAGCCAGGCTCAGCAAAGCGGAGTAGAGGCAGACTCGCTATATACCCTGGCACTTGAAGGTGCAGAAGGAAAATTCGGGCTTTTGGACATCATGGACGAATACTCGGGTACCAAATCAGCCAATATTGCCCGTTATGCCGCGGGCATATCGTATATGAAGCTGAATCAGTATCAAGAGGCGATTTCTTTCCTGGAGGAGTTCAAAACGGACGATGCCATGTTAGGGCCCGTAAGCATGGGTAATATCGGAGACGCTTTTGTACAGCTCGGACAAAACGAAGATGCCCTTCGGTTTTACGAAAAGGCTTTGTCGGAAGACACGAACGACTTCACCACGCCCCTTTACCTTCAGAAAGCTGGAATTACAGCCCTGGAGCTCGGGCAAAAGGAAAGGGCGCTTCAATACTTTACACGGATTAAAGACGACTATCCCCAATCTGCCCAGGGTTCAGGGGTGGATGCATTCATAGGAATGGCCAAAACAACTGATTAATGGCAACCTCGGGTAAAGATCTCTCCGCTTACGATAAATCTGAGGTACCCGATGGCCGAAATATGCGGATTGGGATTGCGGTCTCCAAATGGAACGATGAGATTACAGAAGCCCTTTACCAGGGAGCTTATAAAACCCTTTTAGATTGCGGTGTAGACAGCGGTCAAATTCTTCGGATGGATGTTCCGGGGAGTTTTGAACTGGCCTACGGATGCGGTAAACTGATCCGGGAGGAAAAGCCGGATGCCGTTATTGCCATTGGCAGTGTAATCCGGGGGGAAACAGCGCATTTTGATTTCGTCTGCAGTGCCACGGCCCAGGGAATCATGGAGCTTAACCTCCGACTGGAAGTGCCTGTAATTTTCTGTGTACTTACCGATGATACCCTGCAACAGGCCAAAGACCGCAGCGGGGGTCGTCACGGCAATAAAGGGGCGGAAGCAGCAGTTGCTGCACTTCAGATGGCTGCACTCTGAGCCATGCAGATCCCGTCTTAAGAGAATAACCCACATCTTTTGGGGATGTTAACAATTTTTGGGACCGAGGTTCGGGCTTCCATATTGTTTTTAAGTAATTTTGGGTAAGGGGCTATGGGAAGGTTTTCAAAACTTCGTAAAAACAAAAAATACGGTTATAAACCGCGGTATTATGACGATAAAGGTGAGGGTAACCCTTATAAAATAGGTCACAAACTGGATCGTTTCCGCTCTACTGTAGATCATCCCGGGGGCCTCAAAAACCGGTTTAAAAATGCGATGTCCGATTTAAAGCGGGAAGGGGATAGCAACCACCGTTGGAGAATGTTGATTATAATCCTTATCCTCTTGCTGATCGTGTTGTATATTCTCGATTTTGATTTATCTATTTTTTTTCCAGCTGATGGGCCAAAGGATTGAACTTTTACCGGAACATGTTGCAAATCAGATCGCAGCGGGAGAGGTGGTTCAGAGACCGGCCTCAGTGGTCAAGGAACTTCTTGAAAACGCCCTAGATGCAGGAGCTTCAGAGATTCAGCTTATCGTTCGTGAAGGAGGTAAGACCTTAATCCAGGTGGTAGATAATGGTAGCGGTATGGACCGAAAGGATGCCGAGCTATCCATCCTCAGGCATGCCACTTCAAAAATCAGGCAGGCCGCTGATCTCTTTCAAATTCACACCATGGGTTTCAGGGGTGAAGCCCTGGCGTCCATAGCGGCGATTGCGCATCTCGAAATGCAAACCCGAAATGGAAATGATGACCTGGGAACCCACCTTAAAATTGCCGGGGGAATCCTCGAGTCCGTTTCGGAAACCGTGGTGCCCCGTGGCACTTCCATACAGGTCAAAAATCTTTTCTTCAACGTTCCGGCCAGAAGAAATTTTTTGAAGTCCACCAAGATTGAATACCGCCACGTACTCGAAGAATTCCAGCGCGTGGCATTGGCACATCCGGGGATTTCCTTTAAATTGTTTCACAACGACTCCGAACTCTTCAATGTTCCTGAATCAAATCTGCGGAGGCGTATAGGACATTTGTTCGGGAAACGGATGAACGACCGTTTAGTGCCTGTTGAAGAGGAAACACAGGTCGTAAAAATAGACGGCTTTATCTGTAAACCGGAATTTGCCAAAAAGAGCCGGGGCAATCAATTTTTCTTCGTCAATAACCGGTATATTAAGAGTCCGTACCTGCACCATGCCGTAATGAATGCCTACGAGGGCCTGTTGCGTCCGGATACCGTCCCCGGATATTTTATCTTCCTTCAGGTTCCCGCGGATTCCATAGATATCAATATCCACCCGACAAAAACGGAGATCAAATTCGAAAATGAACAAAGCCTGTATGCGATTCTCCGCGCTGCGGTAAAGCACAGCCTGGGTCAGTTCAATATTCGTCCGGTACTGGATTTTGAAGCCGACCAGAACCTGGAAACACCCTATAACCTAAGAGATCGCAGTGCCCCTGTTCCGCAGGTGGAAGTAGACCGCAATTTCAATCCTTTTCTGGAAGCAGGATCCCCTTCAGCCTTGCGTAAAAATTATACGAGAGGATCCGGGAATTCCTGGACCGCCCTGTATGACGGGCTGGGCGAGGGAGAGTACCAGGAAGGAGCCAAAACACATTGGATTGTAGAATCCGACGCCCCGCCAGAGGCCCTTTTCGATGAGGATGCATTGGATTCCCTCACAGAAATAACTTCCTTTCAGGTAGATCGGAAATATATTCTCACCCGTGTAAAATCGGGACTTTTACTTATCGATCAGCAACGTGCGCATCAAAGAGTACTCTATGAACAGTTTCTGGAGAATATATCGTTGAAAGAACCGGTTTCCCAAACCCTCTTATTTCCGATGAAACTCCCTTTTGACCCTGCGGAGCTGGAAATGCTGAACGAAATGTACGATTCGTTGAAGGCTCTTGGTTTTGCCATAGAGAAAGGGGCTGAAGGGGAGGTTACAATTAGTGCCCTGCCGGTGTTGATCCCCGATGCTGAGGTGGGAACTATTTTGGAAGAGCTGCTTACGAATTGGAGGCAACAGCTTGGGGCTGAAGGGTATTCCGATGCAGATCGCATGGCCCGCCTGCTGTCCCGAGCACTTTCAATTCGCCCGGGCCGGATATTGGATACGGCGTCAAGGCAGGCTTTGATAAATGACCTTTTTGCCTGTAAGGAACCCGATCGCAGTCCGTTTAATAAAAAGATTCACGCCACCCTTGAGGTGGGTGAACTCGAAAAAAAACTACAATAAATGGGAAGAATCACTGATGGAATTAAGCATCTGCTGGTTATCAATGGCTTATTTTTTATAGGGACCGCCCTGTATAGCGATCAGTTTTACCAGTTGTTCTCACTCTGGTATCCCCAGAACGAAAATTTCTCGGTCTGGCAAATTGTCTCTCATATGTTTATGCATGGGGGATTAATGCACCTGGTCTTTAATATGTACGCCCTTTGGGCTTTTGGATCGCCTTTGGAGCGCATGTGGGGTACAAAGAAGTTCCTGTTTTTCTATTTTTCAGCGGGCCTGGGCGCTGCCCTGATACATACCGGGGTCAATTATTACCACGTCAGTCAGGGGTTGGAAGCACTCGCAGCAGCGGGAGTACCTGAGTCCGATGTGATGAGTCTGCTGCGCGAAGGAAAATACAATGAGACCTGGATGCAGCTGGCACCCAGAGGCGAAGTTGAAAATATGCTGAGCTCTTTTATGACCCCTGCGGTTGGGGCATCGGGGGCTATTTATGGAATCCTTGTGGCTTTCGGTATGTTATTCCCAAACAGCGAGTTATTTTTGATATTTTTACCGGTCCCCATCAAAGCGAAATATTTTATCCCCGTTTTGATCGGCCTCGATTTGTTTTCAGGAGTTACAGGGTATTCTATATTTGGGAATGGTATTGCACATTTTGCCCATATCGGCGGAGCGTTATTTGGATTTCTGATGATGTGGTACTGGAAAAGAAATCAATTCAATAAAAACAGGTGGGATTCTTAAATGAGTAATACAAACTTAAAATATCAGTTCGCCAGGCTGAACATGGCCGAAAAGCTGATCGTTGTCAACGTATTGGTCTTTCTGGTCGTGCGTTTACTTACTTTTTTATTGCAAATGCAGCCCTGGGCGCTCGAGCGATGGTTTGAACTGCCCAAGGGATTCCTGGATTTTATCACCCAGCCCTGGTCGATAGTCACCTACTCTTTTTTACATGGAACCTTCTGGCATATTTTCTTTAACATGCTTCTGCTGTATTACGCCGCCCGGATTTTCTTTAATTATTTTGGTTCAAGGCGGTTTATCAATGTGTATTTTCTGGGGGTGATTTCCGGAGGGGCACTGTTTTTGCTCGCCTACAATATTTTTCCTGCTTTCTATAACAGCCAGTCCCCGCTGATCGGAGCTTCGGCAGGGGTTATGGCTGTCTTGATTTACGTGTGTACCTATATCCCCCAACAGGAGGTACGCCTTTTCTTCTTCAATATTAAGCTTTGGTATATTGGCGCTTTTTTGGTCCTACTGGATTTGGTGATGATCCCCCTGGACAATCCAGGAGGGCGGATAGCGCATTTGGGCGGTGCCCTTTTGGGGTATTTCTATGCGCGCCAATCCCATGAGGGAAAAGATTTGGGTGCGGGATTTTCGAAATTACTTGACCAGTTGGGAGGGTTGTTTGAAAAGAAGAAAGCCCCGATGAAAACGGTTTATCGAAAACAGCGTAAAGGTTCTGCCGGGCCCATCGATTACGATCGCGAAACCCGACAGCGTAAAATTGATGGCATCCTCGATAAAATCAGTAAATCCGGCTATGACAGCCTGAGCAAATCTGAAAAAGATTTCCTCTTCAAGGCAGGGAATGACCAGGACTAAGTATCGGTGATGCGCAAATGGCTGAAACGGGGTATTCGTTTTTTCGGAATAGTGCTTTCGGGTTCACTGGTTTTGGTATGCATCCATTACTTCCTCCCCCTTCCCGTTTTTCCCATCCTCGACGCTATCAGCATTGTGGTACCCTGGTTGATTCTCGCCAATCTACTTTATTTTATCCTATGTCTGCTCCTGCGTACCAAGCACTTTTTATTACCCCTATTGGCTCTTCTGATTGCCTTTCTGAGTTTTGGTAGTTTTTACGGCTTTATTTCGAGAAATGAGGAAATCCCGCCGAAGGAGTCCTTCACCCTGATGACCTATAACACCCGGGGTTTTAAGGCCAGAGGCTATCATGA
>NZ_JBAVZJ010000175.1:0-2764 GCF_049588695.1 Robiginitalea sp. | reverse complement strand
AAATGAAGTGGAGCCGGAAAAGGCGGTGAAATTCCTCGTGGCGAAATATGCCTAAGATAGTCCTGGAGAAACTCCTGAAAAAACACGCCTGATCCCCTCCAGGTTCAATTCTAATGGGCTTTGACCTCTTTAATCAGAGAACAACACCGAAAACCCTTTATTTGTAAATGTCCTGAAGCCGACTGATTGTGATGCATCGCTTCGGATTTACGGGAAGATCACGTGGTGGAGTGTGGCTTACGATATACCCCCGAACGCCTGTCTTCTGCCTTACAAACCACATTTTTGATTTCATATAGCAAAAAGTATACCTTTATAACCAACTCTTAATCCTATGGCTTCTGGCTTTTTCGCAGTATTGGATGATATCGCTATGCTTATGGACGACGTGGCCTCCATGAGCAAGATTGCTACCAAAAAAACCGCAGGTATCCTGGGAGATGATCTGGCGGTTAATGCGGAAAAGGCTACCGGGTTTGTCGCCAGCCGGGAATTGCCGGTGCTTTGGGCGATCATCAAGGGTTCTTTTCTCAATAAACTCATCATATTACCAATTGCTTTCCTTTTAAGCGCATACCTGCCCCTGGCGATTACCATAATTTTGGTGCTGGGCGGGGTCTACCTGGCCTATGAAGGGGCGGAAAAAGTGATTGAATTCCTGATGGGCCACAAAAAAGAGGAGGTGGAGGTTGAAGCAGCACCTTATTCAGCAATGGAGGCAGCCGCCCTTGAAAAGACGAAAATCAAACAGGCCGTTTTTACCGATTTTATCCTTTCTATTGAAATTGTTATCATCGCATTGAGTACCGTGGTAGAGGAACCTATTTCTACTCAAATCCTCGTTGTCTCCGCAGTAGCTATTTTGGCCACCATAGGAGTATATGGGATCGTGGCCCTGATCGTTCGTATGGATGACTATGGCCGTAAGCTCATTAACTGGCAGGACGGGGATGACGGACTCTCAGATAAGATCGGGCGGTTTCTGGTCAATGCCTTGCCCTGGGTCATCAAAATACTATCCGTTGTGGGAACCCTGGCCTTGCTGCTCGTTTCTGGAGGAATCTTTAACCACAATATAGAATTTCTGCACCACCTCTTGCCAGGCCTCCCTGCGCTCGTTAAGGATTTTTTGACCGGACTTATCATCGGATCTGTAGCGGTCCTGCTGATGTGGGTTTTTAAGAAGCTCTTTAAATAAAAACGGGGTAATTAATTTGATTTGATGGGTACAGTTGCTTACTGTGGACTTGCTGAAGGTTTCAAACTACGGCGATCCCTTATCCCAATGAAAACCTTACAATTCTTCCTTAAGGATATAGTGAATCGTCTTAATCCCGTCCACATAGTTGCCAATTCGGATGTTCTCGTTAGGGCTGTGCTGGTTGTTGTCACGGTTCACCGTGGGAACGGTCACGGCAGGGACCCCCAATTCACTTACAAAAGGCGAAATCGGGATGCTTCCTCCTGAGGTCCGTTGCTTAATCGGGGTTTCGCCAAAAGCATTAGTAAGGGCCCGATCCAGCCAGAGTCCCACCTCCGAATCAAAATCCGTGCGAAAGGCGAGGTAAGATGTACTGCTCCTAAACTGGCAAATCCGCGGGTGGGTTTCCCGCTCCTCAGCCGTAGGCTCACGGTCTATGACGTAGTAACCCTGACCGACTATATGATCGCGCACCAACTTAATCAGCCGGTCCGGATCGCTTTCCACCACCAGGCGGATATCGATCTCGGCAGTAGCTGTTGCCGGGACGATAGTCCGGGCTTCCTCTCCAATCCAACCGGAGCTCAAGCCGCGGACATTCAGGGAAGGATATTGCAGGGACTCCTGATAGGTAGGGGCAACACCGGTTCCTTTGGCCACCCCGAGGCGCTTGTTGATATAGTCCTCATGATCCGGGACGTCATCCAATACCTGCTTCACTTTCTCGCTGATGGAAATCCCGTCGTAAAACCCGGGGATGGTCACCCGCTCGTTTTCGTCCTTCATACTGGCAATGAGCTGGGACATACGGACGGCGGGATTCGGAGCCCAATTTCCGTAATGCCCGCTGTGTTGTGGAAAGTTGGGGCCAAAAATTTTCAGGGTAATTTCGGAGATTCCCCGGGCGCCAAATGTCAGGGTGGGCTTGTTGGCAATGTGTCGGGGACCATCAAAAATGATGAGCATATCGGCAGCGAGAGCCTCCTTATACGCCCTGACAGCTTGCGGTAAATTCGGAGATCCCATCTCTTCTTCAAAATCCATAATCACCTTGATGTTGAAATTCGGGGATTCCCCCCGATCACCAATCATATCGACGGCGGTCAGGAACATATTCACCGCACCTTTAGAATCTGAGGTACTCCTGGCAAAAATGCGCCATTCGGGATCTATATCCGATGAAGCCAGACGGTCCCAATCCATGGGCTCCCATACTCCGTCTGCGGTCCTTTTTTTCAAGGTAGCCGTATAAGGGTCCTCCTGGTTCCAAAATTTCGGATCAACCGGCTGCCCGTCTACCTGAAGGTAGATCAGGACGGTTTTAGCCCCAATGGTAGTTGTTTTTCGCTCCGCGAGCAGTAATGGGGCGCCCGGGGTTTCGAGGCGCAAGGTGCTAAAACCGCGGCGGGTAAAATGCTGCTCGCACCATTGGACATTCCGCTCGATCTCTTTGGGAAAATGGGCATCGTTGGGAATGGCGAGCAATTCCTTTAACTGTGGAAAGGAAGCTTTGGCATATTCCCAGTACGCAGCATCATCAACGGGTACCTGGGCCTGCGTATT
>NZ_JBAVZJ010000174.1:0-7192 GCF_049588695.1 Robiginitalea sp. | reverse complement strand
GGCCTGGTCCGACTCGCCCGAGAGGGTTTCAACAAAGGACTTCATCGCCAGGAAGCCCGTAACTTCGGGCGGGTGTTGGCGGGCAATCACCATAAGGGCTTTCTTCGCCTGGCTTCCCTCCTGTATTTCCAATAAATGCAGCGGCCTGTTTTCCCTCGAAAGGCCAATAGGATAATTACTAACAAAAGATTTTTGGCTGAGCGAATCCACCCAGGATTTTACCCTGGAAGAGGTATAGAGTTCCTGGGCAGAAACAATCACAGGTTCGGTGTTGACCTCAAGGGTGATCTCAGCAAATTCGGGAGCGGCCTTAATCCCAAATTCCCCCTCCCCCGGATTCAGGGCTTTAAAATAGGTGCTATCCAAAGGTTTAAAATGTACCCCGTCCGTGCTGATTTTCGGGTAATACCTGCTGCGGGAATCCTGATAACTCAGTTGCACGGTGATTTCCCTGGGGCGGGTTGTCCAGACCTTAAAGGCATACCAGGGGCTGACATTTATGGGGGTATTCTCTGCAGTTATCCAGATCGTATAATGATCATTGCCGTCATACGCCACCCCATTGAGGCGCCCCCCTTCAAAATCATTGGCGAAAAAGGTAGTACTGTCGTTAAAGGCCCAAACCCCTTTCCATTGCTTTTGAACCGGCCGATCTACGGTAGGCACTACCGGGTTTGGGCCTTGTCCCTGATAGCCTGAGGTTGAGGGTGCCGGTTCCGCTATGGCCTTCTCCGTATTCTTACACCCAACCAGCGCCACTGTGAACAGGAGCAGCGCCGCTTTTAAAAAATTGTTTCCCATTGTATTTTAATCTGCTGAACACGCGCTCCGAATATAAAGCGCTTCTGCTCCAGGTTAGACTCAAAATCCCTATACGGCCAGGATAATCGTATGTTTGGGTGAAGATATAAAAAGATGATCGTCTGATTTATCAAGTAGGTGAATTAGCCCGCTTTTACCCGGTATTCCAGGCCCTTTTCAATTCCCCGTAATACCTCTTGAACAAGAGCATGTACTTCTCGATGAGTTCCCATCCTTTTGGGTCAGAACCTCCCTCCCCTTCTTTAAGCTGTATGCATAATACCTTGATCCTGACATTGGCCCGGTACAGTTTGTAGTATAGAAATAACAATCGATCCGTCCTGTTTTCGATGGCTCCGGTAAGGGCCAGATACCTGTCCAAAAAAGCTTCGGACAGGTCATCTCTGCCAAATCGCTCGAGATCCATACAGAGAAATGCCACTTCATTCAACACATCGAGGGTTCGGAGTGCCTCGCTGAACTCGATACAATCAAAAATAACGGGTTCGACCTCAAGAATAATATTTCGGCAATGCAGGTCCCCGTGTCCGTCAACTACAAACCCGGATTCTTTTCGCGCTTCGATCCGGGCCTGAATCTCCCTTAAAAAACCGTATCCCCAACGAATGACCTCTTCTGTAAATACACCCGAACCCGCCTTGTAAAATTCCTCCAGAAAGGTCGCCTGCCCGGAAATATCGGCAAACTCCTCATGAAGTTCCTTCCAGGTCTCGGAGACCCTTACCCTTTTGGCTCCCTTGTGGAATCGGGCTAAGATCCCTGCAAGTTTTTCCATTTGTCCGACATCAACCTCCCCTTCTGCCAGAAGCAAATCCATCTGCCGGCTATCATCCATACGACGCATCCAGACCACATGGTCAATAACTTCTCCCCTTTTCCCGCCTATGGTAACCTTTCCCGAGTCATCAGTAACTGCTAGCACCCCCAAATACATCTCGGGGGCCAGTCTTCGGTTTAGCAGTACTTCCTGCTCGCAATAATACTCCCGCTTCAGCAAAGTGGAAAAGTTGAGGAAACTAAGGCGTACCGGTTTTTTAACCTTGTACACAAAGGAGTCCGCGAGGATTACCCAGGAAATATGCGTCTCGACCAACTGCAGCTCAAGGGTAGGATGCGGTACAGCCGTATTGTTAATTATCTTCTCGACCTGATCTTTTGTCATTCGCTCAGGAATTCCACGGTTTTTTCAATCATTTCGGGCAGATCTTCCGTGTCCGAATGCAGTTGGAGGGCTTTGACCTTCAAGGGTTCGAATTCCTTTCGGATCTTTTGGAACACGTCAAAATCCGCCTCGCTATACGGACGAGCAACAGATACCCTTTTGCGAACTACATCTTCCCCTGCGGTAACTTCAATCCATTTAACCGGTATCCCGAGCTCCCTTCCCAACTCGGCGAATGGGTTTCTGAAAATCTCCCGGTAAAACGTTCCATCCAGGATGACTCCCTTCCCTTTCTGAAGTTCCCCCCGGGCACGCTCCAGCATCCGGGTGTATATAAAGGATTTATCCCTGAGATCATACTGCTGTTTTCTACCCAGTTCCGCGCGTATAATATCAGTATTGAAATGAAGGAGGCCCAGCCGCTCCGCCAACGCCCGGGCAAAGGTCGTTTTCCCGGTTCCCGGAAGGCCAAAAACTACCAGAAGTATAGCCCTGGTCGCATCGTATTGCTGAAATTCTGCACTCACAACCCTAAAGCTACTAAAACCGGGTTGTATTTAACCACAGTATTTCAGGACTTTACAACATAAGTTAATCCAGCATCCGGATATTTAATAGATTGCTTTAAATATATTTCAAAATCAGAACTGTTAACATCCATTTATTCTATTCTAAGGGCTTGCTCCTGCTGGTACTTTTCTGCTTTCTGGGTATATCTCACGCCCAGGTGACGGGGGATTACCGATCCGTGGGGTCCGGGAATTGGACCGATTCGGGCAATTGGGAAACGTACAACGGTACGGCCTGGGTGGCGGCTACAAATTATCCCGGGGAAGTGCCTGGCACCAATGATGTATATATCATTGGAGGATCCACCATAGACCTGGGAAGTGCCATTCCATCTGCCATTGCCGGACTTTTTGTCGGAGACGGAACTGGCGGTACGGATACCCTTAGAATTACGAATACGGCTAGTCTAAACACGCCGCTGATTGATTTGCAGACCGGGGGACTTGCTATTTGGACTGGCAATCATACGTTTACCCTCCCGTCGGGTGCGGTCTTTAAGATCTCGGGGGGAACCCTGGACGAGGGCAACCCCTGTAGTGCAGCAAAAAGACTTGTTATTGGGAGTCGGATCTATTCCACGTGTAATGGAGCGGCAGGCGCTGATTATAGTTTTGAGGATTTAAACACCTCCGGAGGTTCCCTCTCCGTATCTCCCAGTTCAGACAGTCCGGTATGTGAAGGGGACAACCTGAACCTGTTCGCAAATCCCTCGGGAGCAGGGTCTTCCGGAGCCAGTTTTAGCTGGGTGGGAAGCGGGCCAGGGAGTTATAGTTTTTCCTCCTCCGACCAGGACCCTGTTGTGACAGGTCTTATTCCCGGAAGTTATACATTTACGGTAACCATTACAGAGAGTTCCGGCTTTAGCACTTCTGAATCGGTCAGTGCGGAAGTAGTAGCAGGGGTTGCCATTACCTCACAACCCTCAAATCAACAAGGCATTACAGGAACTAATGCTATATTCACAGTGACAACGAGCGGATCACCGACCTACCAATGGCAGGTAAGTACGGATGGCGGAACTACCTTTACAGACCTTTCTGATGGGAGTAAGTATTCAGGTAGCCAGACCAACACCCTACAGGTAGGGTCGCTTCAAACCTCCGACAATACAAATCTTTTTCGGGTTCAGGTTCAACCCGCCTCGGGAGCTTGTCCGCCACTTATATCCGATTCCGCCTTATTAACTGTGATCGTCACCACCGTAATCTCCAACCGTAGAATTACCTATCGCGTCAATAACTAGATCTCCCACCAGGCCACTTTTGAGTCCCGTTCAAGAAAACAAGGGCATCCTTTAATTCCGCAGGTGGCAGCCTCAATCCCTTGCCAACTAACTATTCATTTCCTTATCTTAGGGCGATCCCCACAACAAACCGGGAATCTCTCGTCCCATGACAACTACAAAATCCCTACGCCTGGGAGACCTGGAATTCGATTATCGGGTCTGTGGAGATAAAAAAGACGAACTCGTAGTCTTTCTCCATGGATTTCCGGAAACGTCAATCATGTGGGTGGAACTCATGCCTGAAATCGCAGCCCTCGGGTTTTACTGTATTGCCCCGGATATGAGGGGATACAGTAAAAATGCCTGCCCCAAAGGAGTCAGCCACTACACCATTGAAAAAATCAGTAATGACATTCTCGAAATAGCGGATACCCTGAAGCCGGGCAAATTTCACCTGGTCGGGCATGATTGGGGAGCTGCCATTGGCTGGGACATCACCTATAACCACCCCGGGAGAATCCTGAGCTGGACGTCCCTTTCTATTCCACACAGCAGGGCTTTTGCAAGCGCATTAAAAGAAGATAAGGAACAAAAAAAGATGAGCCGCTATATCGGTTTTTTCTTACTCCCATATATCCCTGAACGCTTCGTGAGACGGAATGATTTTAAGGCGTTTCGAAAACTATGGAAGCGTTCCAGCCCTGAAGCCCTGGAAAATTACCTCACCGTATTCAGGAGAAAGCCATCCCTCACCGGAGCCCTGAATTACTACAGGGCTAATTTTAGAAAAGGCCGAAAACCCATAGGCGATGTCGAAAAGCCTACCCTATTTATTTGGGGGAATCGGGATTTTGCGATCGGGGCCTTTGGAGCTCGTAAAACACGGGACTTTATAAAAGGGGCGTATACTTTTTTGGAAGTAGACGGAGGACACTGGTTGGTGCAATCCAATTTCGATGAAGTGAAAGCCGCCCTGAGTAAACATTTGAGTTCCCATAGAGAAGTACCGAAGCGAAAGGGCAAAACCTATCAAACGCCAGGCAACCTTTAAAACCCAGGCAACTTTTTAATAATCGTATTAAGCCGTAGTTTTAGTACTCTAAATAAATGTGATCAACTAAACGTGGGAGTGCTGGCACTCCTGCTCCTGCTCTTTACCGCGTGTTCCGACGATGATCCTGTTGATGCCCTACAAACGGGAGGATCCCGGGTCAATTTGGGGAAAGCTCAAGATAAAATCACGCTGAGTGCACAGAACACAAAAGAAATTCAGGGTTGTGGTTTTAAGAAGAGCCCTTAGCTTTTGCTATGTTTCGGACAATTTTCACAAGAACAATTCTCCTTTTTACAGGTACATTCGCCATTGGCGTGCATCTTACAGGTGGTCATGGAGGTTTCCTTGGAGACAGGCTTCAGGTCCATTTTACAAACCGGGCATTTCCCTTCGGCCTCATACGTTTTTCCATCCTCGCAGTCCATTGGGCACTGATAACGGACCTCGGCCGTTAAATCGTCGGTGGGGGTGTCTGACTGGACTTCGGTTTGAGAAGGCGCAGTTTCAGTTTTCTTTTCTTCCTTACAAGAAGTGAAGGCGACAAACAGGGTAAGCAAAAGGGCAGGTAAGAGGGCTTGGATTTTCATCGATTAGGCTTTTGAGCAAATTTAAGAGGTTTTGATGAAAAAAAGTCAGATAACGAAGTTCGTGGCTACTATTTATTCCGAAGGCACATTTTTATAACTGCCCAACATGCGTTCCAATTCAGACTCTTTCAGGTAGAAGGCTCCCTGGGATCCGTTCTCATAGTATATCGTCACTTTCATCGGTTCACCTACGCGGCCCGGGCGCATGGTCTGGATCAATCCTTCCCCAACACTTAAGCGCTGCTTTACAGTGCTGAAACCATCCTTAAAGACATGGTAGAGGTAGTTCAATTCCATTTCAGAGGCATAAAAATCGAGAGATTTGATCTTATCCCGGGAATGCACCTCATCCTTGTACCACAATTTGTAATATCCCGGTTTGTCGGAAATCCGGATAAACTCGAGATAGGGCAAGGTGATCTGAGGGTCTCCGGAGGAACCCACAATCACGCGGTCTTCCGTCTTGACTTCTCCGATCTGACCATACGCTGCCGAGCTGATTAAAACCAGCAAGAGCAACAAGATCATATTATGTCCCGTTCTGTGTCGCGTTTGTTCCATGCACCTTTGAAACCTCATAATAAACAATTCCTGCTCTAAAAGTATTGATTTCTATAGCAACCCTTTATATTTTCCCATCTGGTGAGTCATTCGTCGCCGCATATCCGTCATAGATCGTTTAATCCCCCGAGGAAATGCCCGCCGCGGCCATTATTCGAAATATAAAATGCATTTCAGCCTCATCGACCACTCCATCGGCATTAGCGGCTTCAGTCATACTTCGCATCAAAAAAGCTTTTTTGGATTCGGGCATCACCTGTATTACAGCAATGGCCTCAATAGCCTCCACTTCCCGGGCCTGAATGAGGAGCTCCGCATCAAAATTCATTACTTCTGCGAGTTGACTGAGATAGTCCAACTCCCCGATATCGAGCATATCATCCATGCTTATCACTTCGTCGACCGCCTTGATTACCGCCAGTTTCTCAATGATGTTTAATTCCATATTGCGGAGGTTGTTGTCAGCGAAAAACCTGTATTGAGGTATATCTCACTATGCTAAGTAGGCCAAAAGGTACTAATAATTTCCCTTTCAAAAACCAAATAGACAGGGAGCCCATACAATGCCACCGAAATCCTGTTGTTTTCATATTCATTAATATTCGTTATGTTTTTAATTAAAAACATAAATAAAAATATATGGATAATTACACAGATATTTGCCCTGTAAACCAGAAACGAACCCTATGAATTCAAACACTCAGATTTCTAATCGGCCCAAAGCCAATAGTGCAAAAGCCCCGAATGTTAAAACTGCTATTACCGTTTCCTACGGGGACGGGATTGGCCCGGAGATCATGGAAGCTACCCTCCGCATTCTCGATGCCGCCGGGGCGCAGCTCGATATCGACACTATTGAAGTCGGTGAGAAAGTCTATACTTCAGGCGTCACCACAGGAATTTCGGATTCCGCCTGGGACACGGTTCGCAAGAACAAAATCTTTTTTAAGGGCCCTATCACCACCCCTCAGGGCGGTGGGTATAAAAGCCTGAACGTTACACTTCGGAAAACCCTGGGGCTTTACGCCAATGTGCGGCCCTGCAACAGCTATTATCCCTTTGTCGACACCCGCCATCCGGATATGGATGTAGTGATCATTCGGGAAAACGAAGAGGATCTCTACGCCGGAATTGAGCATCGACAGACGCCCGAAGTTACCCAGGTACTGAAGCTAATCACCAGACCCGGATGCGAGAATATCATTCGCTAC
>NZ_JBAVZJ010000173.1:0-10142 GCF_049588695.1 Robiginitalea sp. | reverse complement strand
GTCTGAAACAGCCGGCGGTTGGCTTTATTTTAAGGGCATTGAGAATATCGGAATAAAAACCTGGCGGGGGTACGGAATCTGCATGCAGGAAATACAGTATACGACCCCGGGCATTTTTGGCGCCCTCATTCATCTGAACGGCCCGGCCTTTAGGGGTGCTCAGTACTTCAGCCCCTAGCCTGCGGGCGATTTCGGGAGTACCGTCAGAACTTCCCCCATCCGCGACAATAATCTCAGCGCCTGCCCCGGCTGGCAGGTTTTTCCGAAGATAGGGCAGCAAAACTTCCAAACGAGGCGCTTCATTGAGCGTGGGAATAATTATGCTAAGCTCGGTCAAGGGAGTATATCATTTAAAGCCCAGTCGTAGGGCAGGAATTTGACCTGGCTCCCCTTGGAGACGGGCTCGTCCAGGAAGCGATTCAGATAGTCGACCAAAGAGCCGCCTTCCGCTTTGAAATCGGAACGGAACCATTTAAAGATTTTAGATACCTCAGCTTGCTTTGGGGAAATAGTATTCCGCTGCGGATCGTTTATAAATCCCCGGGCGGCCTGGTTGAGCTGGGATTCGATTCCCGATTCTGTAAAGGCGTATGCAGGCAGTTTCGGACATGAAATCGACGCACAGTTGATGGCAAAGTGAATTCGGGCATCGCCCATTTTTCGCAAAATTTTGTGTTCGATATCTCCAAGGGAAAGCCGTTCGGCCCCCACCTGAATCCTTTTTTTTACCCAGGGCCTGTCGATATCCCGGATGCTATTTACGGGATAATTTTCCAGGATCAGGGCTACAGTCCCCGCGTTGTAGAGATTGATGTAATAAGCCATTCGTGCCTGAGTGCTCCACTGCTCCTTCGGAGGTTGTAAAGCCAGGGTTTCCAAATAGGAATCCAACCGCTGCTTATCACGGAGGAACCCCTTATAATCGACCCGTCCGTCTTCCTGTACATGTTCTTGAAGCAAATCTTCCCAGGCCATATGGGGGGAAGTTGTGGAACGCCCTTGAGATACGTTCTTGTCCTGTGGCATCCCACTGTATGAAACCAAAAGGAGCAGGCCAATAAAAACAAATCGGGGCATAGGGTTTAAAGATTTGCGGACTCCAAAGTCCGTGTGGTTTTACATCTTGAAGATTTAACAACAGCCTCCCCCGGTATAGTGCCAGGTGCTCTCACTTACGTAAATTTCTGCAGGGAGCTCACTCATGGCTTTGGCGGTCTTGTCGCAAACGGCCAAGGGTTGGTTCTGTAAAAGTACATGCCCTTTTTTATCGTCGTAGGACTCTTCCTTACCGTAATAAATGGCCGTCTTTCCGGTGAAGATGCAGGGGCCGTCTTCGGGCATGGGATCTTTGATGGCCGCCACTTCAATGGATTCAATGGGGATGAGCGAATCTACAGGGTAATGATTCGGACTGAGGACGCGATACAGCCGTCGTGCTCGTACTTCAATGGTGCCAAAACCAGCGTCTGTCAGTATTTTTAAATAGTCTTTTACGGGAATGCTGCCACTGAGGCACAGGGCTCTCAGGCGGTCGTCGTTGCGAAGGGTCTCACTTAAGGGGACATCGCATACCGGGTCGCTCATCACCAGTCGGCCCCGGGGTTTGAGGACGCGATACATTTCTGCCACAGCTTTGCGCAGGTCTTCTTCCTTAAAAATATTAAAAAGGCAATTTTGGGCGGCCACATCCACGCTTTGATCCGGGACAGGGAGGTTGAGGGCATCTCCGTGGACGAGTTCAACAAAATCTGAAGAAAACCATGGGTTTTCGGCTTCGGCAAGTTTAAAATTCTCCCGGCTTGCCTCCAGCATTTCTTCTACGATATCTACCCCGATAACACCACCTTTTTGCCTCGAGAAATAGGCGAATTGAAGGAGTTCCATACCGCCTCCGACCCCGGCGTACAGAATCTTCGGATTTGCCGTGAGGTCCTGGGCAGATACAGTACTGCCGCAACCGTAATTCATCTCCTGCATTTTTCTGGGGATCGAGAGCCCCGGGAGTTGCCAGATCGGATTCGTTGTACAACACAGCCCCACATCGGGGGTTAATGCTGCTTCTTTGTACAGATCTGAGGTGGCTTGAAGGTAACTCATAAGCGAAAAGAAATTTTTAGGGGGATTGATTTATTGGATTAGTAGTACTAAGGTTGCATTGCTTACAGCCCACACTTAATTAAAGACTGGCGATAAGGCCCCGGAACAACGCGACCATATGAGGTTCGGTTTCATTGGCGATCTGAATAATCTCCGCCACATTCACGGGTTCGAGATGGTCCGGGTCGCATTCATCGGTAAGGACGGAAAGGGCGGCAACCGGCAAATTCAGTTGGTTCGCCACGATGACCTCGGGTACTGTGCTCATCCCCACGGCATCCGCCCCGAGGGTTTTAAGCATACGGTATTCTGCCCGCGTCTCCAGCTGGGGCCCCGTAACTGCCGCGTAAACGCCACTTCTGAGGGGAATCCCTTTTTCACGACTGATCCGGAGTAGCCCCTCTCGCAAATCTGAATCATAAGGAGCGCTCATATCTACAAACCGCTCGCCGAATTCCGTAACGTTCTTAAAAGCCAGGGGGGATCCTCCCTGGAGGTTAATATGGTCCTCAAGAAGCATCATTTCCCCTTTCTTAAAAGCGAGGTTTACAGCCCCTGCAGCATTCGAAATCAGTAGTCTTTGAATGCCCAATCCATGCATAACCCTTATGGGATAGGTGACTTCGGTAAAGGCGTATCCTTCGTAAAGATGGAACCTTCCCTGCATGACTACGACTTTTTTACCTTCCAGCGTCCCGTATACCAGTTTTCCGCTATGGAATTCAACCGTCGCCAAAGGGAAGAAGGGAATATTGTGATAATGTGCGATTTCTGCATTTTCAATTTCTTCCGCCATCCGGCCGAGTCCGGAGCCCAGGACAATACCTATTTCAGGATTTATAAAACCTTTTCCCCTGAGGAAGTCAAGGGAGGCTGCGAGTTGTTTTTGAGTCATTTATTCTTTATTTAAAAAAGGTTCAAATACCGGGTTTCCCTCGATATCCTCGTATTGATCAATATCGTTTCGTACGGGCAGGAGGGCCGTCCTGAAGTTCTTTAAGTCCCCAAGCGTATCTTTAAGAACGGTTTTCGTACCCCATGATTTGTTGTGAAAAATACCGGGAACGGGCCGGGTGAGCCCAAGAAGGTAGTATCCCCCGTCCTGAGCGGGTCCGAGCACGGCCTCATTGTCAGACAGGAGTTCAAAGGCATTCTCAAGATCAGCTGTGCTTAAATCCAGCAGGTCGCTACCAATGACAATTATTTCGCCATACCCGGATTTGAAGGCATCCTCAAATGCATGCTGCATACGCATACCCAGATCAGTGCCTTGCTGGAGCCGGTATTCGAATATTTCGGTGTCCCATATGACCCCATCCCCTGGGGATTCACTGAAATAAACCATTTTTTGAACGCCTTCAAGCCCGGTGCATTGGGCGGCGGTATGTCGCAGTAAGAAAACATAGATATCCAGGGCTGCCTTTTCGCCTATAGTGGCAGCAAGCCTGGTTTTGCATTTACCGGGAACCGGATTCCTGGTGAAAATAAGAAGGGCGCGGGGAGAGGACCTCAGCAAGACTCGTAGTCGTTAAAAATACCCGTCTGTTGTCATAAACGAAGACGGGTACATGTTCAACTACAAAGATATTATTTAGAATGCACAAATACCATCGGTCTCAGGGTTTGCCGAGGGAAGGAATCCGGAAAGGAAACCTTTTTTCAAACCGGGTACAAAGGCAGCAATTAAGACCGTATTTGTTTCAGAGGTTTGTTATCTAATATTCTACCAGTCGGGTAGCATAGATCACGATGGCCATAAGGTAAATCCAGAAGAGTATGGCCCCTCTGTAGCGGTGCAGGGTACTGCTGATCTGGTAAAAGGTCGAGAGGGTTTGGCTATTATTTTTCATAATCATTAGTGTTCTCGTAAAAGAGTCCCGGCAGGGGCTTTTACAAATTTCAATATGTACAGGTCTTTCTCCTTTTTAAACAAAGGCGAAACCAGTGGCTACTCTAAATACAAATGCGTAGATCACCGTAGCGAACATTGCAAAGCTGAACCAGGCAAAAGCCTTAAAATAATTTCGGACTACAAAATTTCCGAGTTCTCTGAATGCTTCGAAATAAATGTCTCTAAGTAGTAATGTTGTTTTCATGATGTAGGATTTTGGGATTCATTTTCACTGACAAATTTCAGCCCTTCTTGTATATGACGCCAGCGAAATGGACTGACCCCCCATTTTATCGATGAACTGCACTGTCGCACTCCGGTTATCGATAAAATATGCGTTTCAGCGTAAGATTGTAATATTAGGGGGTGGGGATGTGGGGTGATAAAAACCCGATATGAGGTGTTTTTACACGAAAGAGCCGGTCATGTCAGGACCGGCTCTTTACAACCAAACTAACTCAAACGAAGCTTATGAGATTATTGAGTAACAAATCTCTGCTATTCTCTTTCAAATGAGGTTACCATAGTATTAAACGTGGGTTTTTAAAAAGGAAATTATTTTAATTATCCATTGTAATTCAAGGCACAAATATTTGATTTAAAGGGTAAACAAAAAACTGTATCTTCAGGGGTACTATGGAGTTTGACCTGGAAACTATATTTACAATTGCCAACACCTGGATTCTGCCCGGTTGGCTGTTATTGCTTTTTGCACCTTCCTGGAAGTACACCGGGAGAATCGTATTTTACCTTATCATCCTTGTACTGGCCGTCACCTACGCTGTCTTGTTGTTTGGGGACTTAGGTAGTTTTGACCCCGAAGCAGGGTCTTCCCTGGCTGGTCTGACCGAGGCCTTCTCCGGCCCCAAAGCCGCTTTAATCGGATGGATTCATTACCTCGCCTTTGATTTGTTCGCCGCCCTGGTAATTGCCAAAGATGCCCGCAGGGTGGGGGTGAACCGATTTTTAATGGTCGTCCCCCTGTTTTTTACACTCATGACCGGCCCCGTCGGATTGCTGCTCTACACCCTGATTCGCTATGGGTATACTCGTAAATTCCAAATTCCTTTTGAGGAGGAAGCCACCCCCGGGGAATAATAATAGCGCGCACAGCCTTAAATGCCACAAGCCTGGTGTTTTATTCAGGGATGATTCCCGCGAAATTCAGCGGATTATCGCTTCAATGCAAAATATCCCTTTGCACTGCGGGTCGTGCCTTTATCCATATAATCCACCCGAAACCAATACGTATCTGAAGGCAGATCCCGGCCATTGAAACTTCCGTTCCACTCCGGGCGCGCCTCTGTGAGCACAGTAATCAGGGCGCCGAACCGGTTGAAGATAGAAACCTCCATATCGGTAATGTCCGGGGAGGAGCTCACACTCCAGGCTTCGTTTATATTATCTCCATTTGGAGTGAAAAAAGCCGGGTAACCCAAAACGCTGAAGGTCGTTTGGAGTAATTCACACCCGGCGGTTGTGGCCACATTCAGGCGATGGGAACCTGCGAGAACTCCCAAAAAAACCCCCGAATTCTGGTAGGCCCCGCCGTCCAGACTAAACAGGTAACCCTCATCCTGCCCTGTAGACAGGGTTACTTCATAAGTCGTGGAAAACGTATCCGGGCGGGTAGATATTTCGAAATCCTCGGGGGGCACGGCCAGAATAACTTCTGTAGTTTTAATAAACGAACAGCCCGTTGCCAGTTCTTCGATACGCACCTCGTAATTACCGGCCCGGCTGCTGGTGTAAAAGGGACTATCTTCACCTTGAATTTCAATTCCATTCCCGAACCAGGTAAATCGATACGGCTCCGCATCGAGTCCGGTATCGAGGAGGACCAGCTCTCCAGGCGTCCCGGGACATAATTCATACTTGGGTTTCAACGTGCTTTGCGGGGCAGGAAAAAACAATAGTCCTAAGGAGGTGTAAGCAGCACATCCGGTGTCAGGATCGCTTACCCGTGCATATAAAGTCGTGTTGCCTGAGAGGCTGGAATTTGTTCTAATCTCATCGGTACCTGATTGAGCATCCTGAGCCGAACGGTACCAGGAAACCTCGAGACCTGCCTGTCCTTCAGTGATCTGATCAGATATTGGATTGAGGTCGATAAGGGTGCTGCTGCTCCCGTTATCACAAATTCTGAGTTCCCCCGCATCGGCAATATCCGGAGGAAGAACTACCTGAAGGCCAAATCTCCCGAGGGCGTAGGCTTCGGTTTCCGTATTGATAAGTGTGTAATATATATCCTGGGGGTTTGAGGTGTTTATGAAATTTTCAGGGTCCAGGCTGTTCCGCCCCGATATGGCATCATCGGGGGTCTGGTAGTAGCGCAACGTTAGATTTTGCCTTCCATTGTAAATCTCTTCCGCCTTTTCAGAGAGGTTAAAAGGGGTTATCCCATCCGAATCGCTATCGCAGGCTATCAGATCCGGTACTGAAAAGACGTCAGGGATAGGATTTACTGTGATCAGAAAACTATCGATATACAGAAAGTCAATAGAAGCGTTTTCCAATCGGGTATAGATGGTTTGGGGATTGCCATCATTGATATGAATGGGATCCAGAGGATTGGAATTTCCCAAGGCGTCCGATTCAGAAGCAAAATAGGATACGCTGAAATCTGCCGGGGGCAGGCCATTGAGGAGCGCCTCATCATTCACACTCAGATCAAAAATTTCGATCCCATCGCCACTGGGGTCATCGTTGGCAAAAAGATCTTCGGGCACGCCGGGCTCGATTTCAGGAGTAAAGCAGGATACCCTGGAAAACCATCCGCCATAGGGGTTCGCAACGGCAATATCCACAGAGGTAAAAGTGACGGTCAAACAACCTTCGGGATTTCGCTGTGTGGCCCGGACCACAGTTCTTTCGAAGCCGGCGGGAGTGATATTGGTAATGGTCAATAGTAACGTGGCACTATCAGAATTTCCGTCATATACGCTCAGTGCATCGTTAGCCTTGATATCTGCTGAAAGGAAATCCAATTGGATGCGATCTCCCGGACGATCCGGGCAAAAGGTCAGGATTCCATTCTCATTGTTGTCATAGGGGTTGGGGCCCCCACTGTCCAGGAATTCGGCCGCGCAGGTTTCCACACGAACTTCAAACCCCGGGCTGTTATTTCGACGAGGCATAAGGATCCTTTCTGTCTGTGCATACAGAAAGCCCGTATTAAAAAAAATTACCAATATTAAACACCTGGAAAACAAATCTATTCAGATTTTAAAAGGCAGGATGTGACCTCAGTTGTTATTAGAAAATAAACTCCAAGATACAGTAGCGCAACTTTTTCTACGCCATGATGGCTGTAAAATCCTCAAAATCTAGATTTAGGGGGCTTTTGGAGTGGGGCGTAGTATTCTGGTGGGCCACTGTTTTTACCCGAAAACTACCCGGCTTCATTCAGGCAAAAGGCAACGACTCCAGCGAAAAACTACCACAGAGCCACGGCTCACACCTACATAGGACCCTGAAAAAATAAGTCCGCGAAGCACCTCATATCATCAAAAATTTACCTTCCGCCAGGGGGGCAGTGACGTTTCAGGTAGTTCGTATATAAAGTGGAGAGGTGGGTCCATGTACCCTCTCCTTCACTGAACCCGTGTGATCTGTTGGGGTAGGGCATAAACTGAAATTGTTTGTTGTGCTTTATCAGTTCGTTTATAAGGAGTTCGGCATTCTGGTAGTGTACATTATCATCTCCGGTTCCGTGTATATAAAGCAAATTACCCTCTAAGTGCTCCGCATGGGTCACGGGAGATCCCTGAATAAAATCTTCTTTATTTTCCTGCGGTAAACCCATATAGCGCTCCTGGTAAATATTGTCATAGGTCAGCTGATTGGCCACTGCGGCTAACGAAATACCGGTTTTATAGATATCCGGATGCTTAAACATTAAATTCAGGGTAGCTGAACCCCCACCGCTATGGCCCCAGACTGCCACGCGCGCAGGGTCCACAAAGTCCCATTCCAAAATTTTACGGGCAGCCATAGCCTGATCCCGAATGTTTACCACTCCGATTTTCCTGTAAATAGACTTTCTCCATTCGCGTCCTTTGGGAGCAGGGGTACCCCTGTTATCCAGGGAAATATAGATATACCCATCCTCGGCCATATTACCCTGATAAAACCAGTTTCGTCCGGCGTTATAGGTGTCATTTACCGTTGTGCCCGCCGGTTCGGAATAAACATAAAAGACAACAGGGTATTTTTTAGAAGGATCAAAAGGGGTTGGTTTGACCATCCACCCATCCATTTCAACCCCGTCTGCCGTGGTAATAGTAAAAAATTCCGTTTTCGGTTCTTCTTCAAGGTTCTTTAGGTTGTTGATGATGCTTTCCTCCAAGGTTAAAGCTTTGTGGTTGGCGACGGTTATAAATTCCTTCGCGGGCGGGGTAAAGTGATTGGAAAAACTGTGCCGGGCATAAGTGCCATTTGAGGAAAAGGAATAGTCGTGGGTGCCGGTAAGGCTTTCCGGGCTGACCCTTTCGTTCTTCCCTTTTCCGTTTAGTTTTGATTTGTACAAATATTTCTGGGTGGCATTATCCGGGGAGGCCAGATAATACACGTTCCCCTCTTTGGCATTGATGTGCTTGACATCTATCACATCGAATTCCCCTTTGGTGATCAGAACCTCGGGCTTTCCCTCCAAAGAAACCTGGTACAGGTGCCGCCAGCCATCTTTTTCAGAAGCCCAGAGAATACCTTTGTTATTTTCCAGAAAATTGAAGCTATTGGTGTAATCTATAGCATAAGGATTGCCCAGTTGAAACAAATCTACCCAGGCCTCATCCGATTCTTCATAAATCGATGCTGCCCGTCCGCTTGAGGCATCTGCCTTGTATAGGGTGCTCTTGTTTTGTTTGCGGTTTAACTGCTGGAGCAACAGCGTGCTGGTATTCGGAATATATTCCATCCGCACCAGGTAGTTCTGGGAAGGGTCACCGGGGATATCCATCCAGGTAGTCTGACTATCCGAGAGTCGCACGACCCCGACCCGGCAGGAAGACGGGGTTTCCCCTACTTTAGGATACTCCAGGGGGATTAATTGTGAATAGATGGAATCCGTGTTGTCAATCATGTAAAACTTTTTTATAGCACTGGCATCGATTTGCCAGTAGGCAATAGATTGGCTGTCCGGGCTCCAGCGAAAACCATCTCTACAGGAAAATTCTTCCTCATACGCCCAGTCAAAAGTCCCGTTAATCAAAGTAACAGTGCCATTGGTTGTCAGGGGTTGGATGCTGCCGCTTGGGTAGTCTTCGCTGTATATGTTGTTTTCCGAAACATAGGCAATTTTAGAGCCATCCGGGGAGAATTTGGCAAACATCAGGGAGGCGGGAGGAAGGCCTTTCCCGAGTTGCTTCAACGCATTGGTTTTAAAGTCAAAAACCCAGTAATCTCCTTTGGTGTTCAGTCTCCAAACCCGCTGGGTATTGGTAAAGAGGAGGATTTTCTGCTGATCCGGTGAAAACGAAAAATGGGCAACTTCAAGTGGCTCTGTGGAACCCTCTGGCGTAAGTTGTGTCCTGGAAATGACTGTTTCTGCCTCATGGCCGGGCAGGGTATAGGTTTTGAGCTCGTTGTTTTCCAGTTTAAAATAAGAGTCGCCGTCGTTTGTCCAGTTTATTTGTGCCTGTCCCCGAAAACTGAGGGATACCAAAAAAACAAAGAGGATAATTTTTAATGTACGTGCATTCATCATTCGGTTGGTTTGGTTTTTAAGGCGATTCCAGAGGGTATATCAGGTTTAGGGTTTCAAAAGGCGATTTAAAGAGGCTTGTTTTGGCTAATCGTCCTGTGCGGTCTGTTGTTCTTCAAAAATGAGGATCTTCTTTTGGAGCTGCTCATTCTGGCTTTCGAGAGCCCGGACCCGGGCCTCGAGGTCTTCTATTTTTTCCAGAGACTGCTGTATCTCCGTTTCAAGTTTCTGGATTCGGGCTTCTTTGCTAGGATTCATATTGCAACCGGACAAGAACACCGAAAGGGTCGCAATGAGGACTGTTTTTTTGATCATTGTTTCATTTTTTAACTCGCCGTGTTGCAGCACTCAGGCCATTCCCGAAAAGTTAATTCACTTTTTTTGAATAGGACTTGTAAGTGGGTTTTTGAAAAGTTGCATCGGACAGGGGACCTGAGTACAACGTGCCAG
>NZ_JBAVZJ010000172.1:0-2806 GCF_049588695.1 Robiginitalea sp. | reverse complement strand
GCTTCCGGGAACCCTGACAATTGTCATAAAATACCGAAGCTTATCCCCCTACCTTCGCTCGTATTAACCCATATAATCCTAAGGTTCATGGAGACCATTAAAGAGCGCACAATGAGTGTGTATAAGTTCGGAAACAAAAAAGCCGACGGGCGGAAGGAACTGAAAAACCTCCTCGGCGGTAAAGGTGCAAATCTTGCTGAAATGAGTCGCATAGGCATTCCTGTGCCCCCTGGCTTCACTATTACCACAGAGGTGTGCACCCAATTCAACAAGGAAGGAAAAAAGGCTGTTGTAGCAAAAATTGATGCCGAGGTGCGCGCTGCCATTGCAGAAATTGAGGAAACTATGGGTACCCGATTTGGGGATAATGAAAACCCCTTATTGATTTCTGTACGCTCCGGAGCCCGTGTTTCAATGCCGGGGATGATGGATACCGTGTTGAACTTGGGATTGAATGAGGACTCAATAGCCGGTATGACTCAAAAAACAGGGAATGAGCGGTTTGTATGGGATTCTTACCGCCGCTTTATTCAGATGTACAGCGGGGTGGTCCTCGGATTAAAACCGGAAAACAAGGAAGACTTAGACCCGTTTGAAGAAATTATAGATCATTTAAAAGAGAAGCGAAAAATTGACCTTGATACCCAATTCAGTGTTCAGGATCTTCAGGACCTCGTGTACGATTTTAAGGATATCGTTAAAAAACGGACGGGCAAGCCCTTCCCTAATGATCCCTGGGACCAGCTTTGGGGCGCCATTATGGCCGTTTTTGAAAGCTGGAATGGCGACAGGGCCCTGTACTACCGCAAAATGCACGGGTATCCGGAAGACTGGGGTACGGCTGTAAATGTACAGGCCATGGTTTTTGGAAATATGGGTGAAGATTCCGCTACCGGAGTTTGTTTTACACGTGATGCCGCCACAGGCGAGAATGTCTTTAACGGCGAATACCTTATTAACGCTCAGGGCGAAGATGTGGTTGCCGGGGTGAGGACACCACAGCAGATCACCAAAATTGGATCCATGCGATGGGCGGAACTCGCTCAGGTTACGGAAGAAGAGCGACTGGAGAACTACCTTTCCCTGGAAGAAGTAATGCCTGAAATGTATAAAGAGCTTTTCGGCTACCAGCGGACCCTTGAAGATCACTACCGCGATATGCAGGATATGGAATTTACTATCCAGCGCGGAAAACTCTGGATCCTTCAAACCCGGAATGGAAAACGCACTGGGGCGGCCATGGTAAAAATAGGAATGGATCTGCTCTCCGAAGGTATGATTGATGAGGAAACCACGATCACCCGGATGGATCCGATAAAACTGGACGAACTCCTGCATCCGATTTTTGACACTGAGGCTTTAAAAGACGCCACGGTGATCGCACAGGGATTGCCGGCCTCACCAGGGGCAGCCACGGGAAAGATTGTCTTTTTTGCGGATGAAGCGGATAAGTACAAATATTCCATTTTGGTGCGGATTGAAACCTCGCCAGAAGATCTCGAAGGCATGAATATCGCAAGGGGAATTGTAACGGCCCGTGGGGGTATGACCTCACATGCCGCAGTAGTTGCCCGGGGTATGGGAAAATGCTGTGTTTCCGGAGCAGGTGCCCTGAAAATAAATTATAAATCCCGAACCCTGAAGGTAGGAGAACACGTCTATCACGAGGGGGATTGGATTTCGATCAACGGTTCCACAGGAAATATCCTGGAAGGGAAAGTGGCAACTAAAGAACCTGAATTAAGCGGGGAATTTGCCAGGCTCATGGATCTGACGGATAAATACGCCCAGATGGAGGTACGCACGAATGCTGATAATCCCAGGGATGCAAGTATCGCCCGTGGCTTCGGGGCCAAAGGCATCGGGCTTACCCGAACAGAGCATATGTTCTTTGAAGTGGATCGGATTAAAGCCATGCGGGAGATGATCCTTGCAGACACTGTAAAAGGACGCAAACAGGCATTGCGTGAATTACTTCCGATGCAAAGAGCGGATTTTGAAGGGATATTTGAAGCCATGCAAGGATTTCCTGTAACCATCCGACTACTGGACCCACCCTTACATGAATTTGTACCGCACCAACTGGCCACCCAAAAGGAACTCGCAGAAGACCTCCATATTTCGCTGGCCAATGTTAAACAGAAAGTGGCCGAACTGGAAGAATTCAACCCTATGATGGGTCACAGAGGCTGCCGCCTGGGGAATACATATCCCGAAATTACAGAGATGCAGGCTCGGGCCATTATTGAGGCGGCCCTTAATGTGAAGAAAGACAAGGGGATTGAATCTCAGCCTGAGATTATGATTCCACTTGTGGGGACTTTGGAAGAATTCCTCCTTCAAAAATCGATTATACAAACTACTGCCGAAGAAGTGTTTGCCAAAAGGAAGGACCGCGTAAACTACGCCATTGGGACTATGATTGAAATTCCCAGGGCCGCCCTTCTGGCTGATAAAATTGCAGAGCACGCCGATTTCTTTTCCTTTGGAACGAACGACCTGACCCAAATGACATTTGGCTATTCCAGGGATGATGCCGGGAAATTCCTGTCGGTCTATCTGGAAAAAGGCATCCTGAAAGATGATCCCTTCGAAGTTCTGGACCAGGAAGGCGTAGGTCAGTTAGTGATCATGGGGACTGAGCGGGGTCGTAAGACTCATCCGGGCTTAAAGGTTGGGATTTGCGGGGAACACGGGGGAGAACCGAGTTCCGTGGAATTCTGCCATAGGGTTGGGATGAACTATGTAAGTTGCTCACCTTACCGGGTCCCCATCGCCCGCGTGGCCGCCGCACAGGCCGCTATCC
>NZ_JBAVZJ010000171.1:0-2576 GCF_049588695.1 Robiginitalea sp. | reverse complement strand
TTAGCTCCGGTGATCAAAAGTATGAAGTGCAACTCCTGCAGGCTGGATTCTCCTTGAAGCCCGGTCATACATATAAACTTTCATTTGATGTTAAAGCAGATTCAAATCGAACTTTTGGTGTTTTTCTGGGGGAGAACGGCGGGAACTGGACAAGCCTGATAGGACCCGATCACTATGAGCAAAATGCCACTACTCAGTGGACACCTATTAGTTTGGAATTTGATGTTTATACCGTATTCCCGAACCATAAATTAAGTTTTGAGTTTGGAACCACCAATACAAGTGTGTACCTGGATAATATATCGCTCATTGACCTTGGTATTCGGAAAAACACCATTAATGCTGAATTAAGAGCTTTGGATAAAAACATAGTCAATCCCGGATACAGGCCAGAATCGGTGCTCGAACAGGCATTTATTGATTCATTTAGGGAATCTCCAATTACCATCTACCCCACTATTACCCGGGAAATTGACACTACTACCTGGTCCAAAACACTGTCAAAAAAGTTTGTTCAACATTTGAATGAAACTGAAAATTTAAATATGCAATTAAGTGAAAACACCCTGAACCCTGACGAATTAATGGGGAAAAGTCAGTTTCAATTTTTTATGTATGATATGGTAAGGCTTGGCAATGAGATTAAGATTAAAAAAGTAACTACTGATTATCATATCATTCCGGAAATACTATTCGCACCTAAAAGACAGGGGACACTATTTGTATTTGGAATTCACGTTTTTATCCTTGACGCCGAAGGTGAAAATGTATTTTCTTTTTTACTTAATTCTCATCACGAGCTGTTTGTTGAAGCAAAATTATATTCTTACAAACCCAGTGAAAAGGATCTGGAGGCTTTAAAGGAAAGATGCCTCCAAGTCGCAGCAAGAGCTTTTGAAATAATGGTTAAATGAATTTAACCTAATTACGCAACAGGCCCTGGTCAGACGAGCGCAGCGAAGTCAACCCCAGTTGGGGTTTATAAAAAGAATGCAGTATTGGTTGAACTATAAGTTCTTATAATATGCCTTTACACCTTTTCCAGGTCTTCAGGGATTAAACACGGATAATCCATTTTCCGATTTAACTCGGTTCTCTTACAATGAATAGTAGATTTGGTATTTTCGGTTACTTCATGGAATACAGTCGCTAATGCACGAATAACATATATTGCAAACAATACGCGAGATTCTAAAAATATCCAATCTCGTCAAGAGGACAATATGAATAAAATATATATTGTAATCCTGCTGATACTCCTTTTGGGATGTCAGCCAGGCACTGAAAGTGCAACTGAACCCTTTGCAGAGCTGACACATTTCACGGATCAATACGCCGAAAGTATAATTGACCAGGGCAATGTAAATTCTATGTCCGTAGCCATCTACAGGGACGGCAATACCTACCACAATTACTATGGGGCGATTGATAGAGGAGCAGAAAATCCTCCAAATGACGATACCCTTTTTGAAATAGCTTCAATTACAAAAGTCTTTACAGGATCCTTAATGGCAAAGGCAGTTATTGAAAAGCAAGTCTCTTTGGATACAGATATCAGGGTGTTTTTACCAGGGGAATATCCCAATTTGGAATATGGTGGCAAGCCTGTTACCATTCAAAATTTGGTTACCCATACCCTCGGATTTGACACCCCTGAAAATTTAAAAAGCGTATATGAAAAAATATTTGCCGGATCCCTGGGGAATGTGCCCATTGAGTATAGCATGGACGACCTGTTGGCTGAACTGAAGTCTGTTGAACTAAATCATGAACCCGGCACTTTTTACGACTATAACAACGTCGGGCCTGAGATTGCTGCCTATATCCTGGAACAGGCTTATCAGAAGCCCTACCAGGACATATTACAAGGGTTTCTCGACGATATTGGAATGGAAAACACCTATTTACAAGATTACGATAGATTTAAAGACCGCTTGATCAAGGGGTATACCGAATCGGGCAAACTCGCCACGATTGATCAAAACCCCCTGCTGGGAGGGGCTTCAGGTATTATAACAACACTACCTGATTTAGTTAGATTCATGAAGTTTCAATTGGAATCCAACAACCCCTTAATAAAAGAATCTACACGTGGTTTGTACCAGGATGAGGAAGAGAAGCTCGGGTATTTTTGGGATGTTGGCTATGCAGAAGTAGAAGGGTTTTATTATTTGAAGACAGGCACGTCCAATGGTGTACAAAGTATTTTATTGCTTTGTCCGGATTCGGATTACGGGCAAATACTACTTATGAACAATACAACTGAAAAGGCGACAAACGATTGGATCAGTTTGTATAACAAGATAGAATATGACCTGATTAAATATCCCAAAATCAATTTATGGTCAAAAATAGAGCCATTGTTTATTGAAAATCCGGAGGCCGCAGCATTGAAATACCATGACCTTGGAAAGGATACAACACGATATTTTTCAGGATCCGATTATCTCAACAGGATCGGCTATGATTTCCTGTATCGCGATAAAACTGAATTAGCCATTGAGGTTTTTAAACTGGCCCTCTCAACAGACCCACAAAATGCCAATTTGTACGACAGTTTGGGGGAAGCGTATTAT
>NZ_JBAVZJ010000170.1:0-2484 GCF_049588695.1 Robiginitalea sp. | reverse complement strand
GTTCAATATTGGCGATGGTGCCCCAGGCGGGCAGGTCGGGGATGTTGGCCGTCACATTTGCCCAACGGGCACCTCCGTCCCGCGTGAGTTGCACCTGCCCATCATTGCTCCCCGTCCAGATCAGGCCCGGCTCCAGGGGGGATTCCTCAATGCTAAAAAGGACCGACCCGTCAAAGGTCATCAGGTTGTCGATGGCAATCCCCCCCGAACTTTGTTGATGGGTTTTGTCATTGAGTGTCAGGTCCGGGCTGATCACCTGCCAGCTCTGGCCCCCGTCATCACTCTTGTGGACAAACTGGCTGCCGACGTACACCCTGTGTTGAGTATGTGGTGAAAAGGACAATGGAAAATTCCAGTGCCAGCGGTATTTCAACTTGCCGGGTTCCCAGCCATACCCGGCCTCAGGCCAGACCCGAACATCCCGGGCGTGTCCTGTCTTAAGATCATAGCGTTCCAGGCCCCCGTCATAACACCCGGACCAAATGATGTCGTTATCAAATGGATCCGGCTGGGCAAAACCGCTTTCACACCCTCCAACCCCCTTCCAGAGCCCAAGGGGAATATAGCCCTGCCGGCTGTTGCTAGGGCCCATATAGGAATACCCGTCCTGACGGTTTCCGAAGACGTTATAAGGGATGCGGTCGTCTACCGAAACATGATACATCTGAGCAATGGGCAGTACGACCCTCTGGTAGCTTTTCCCGCGGTTCAGGGTAATGCTGGCACAGCCGTCGTGAGCTACCATCATCCGGTCCGCATTGGTCGGGTCCAGCCAGATATCGTGGTTATCCCCCCCGGCGCTATATCCGCTTTTAAAAGTCTTACCCCCGTCAGTAGAAGTACTGAACTTTACACTGGCAATATAAATCTCGTCCGGGGAATCCGTGGAGACGGCCATACGGGTATAATAGGGCGCCCGCTCGGCAATATCGTGGTTCCTTGTTTGGAGCGTCCAGGTCTCACCAAAATCTGCAGAACGGTACAGGGCCGGGCTTTCTATTTCAAAAAGTGCATAGACGATATCCGGGGAAGAAGGGGCTATGGCCACTGCTGTTTTTCCGACAGGGTTCTCTGCTCCGCCCGGTAATCCGTTAGCGGACATGGGTTTCCAGGTCGCTCCCCCGTCGAGGGTACGGTATACCCCCCCACCGGGTCCCCCGCTGCGCAAACCCCAGGTATTGATATGAATGGACCACATCCCGACCATTAGCCGGTCTGGGTTGGTAGGGTCCATGGCGAGTTCGGCCGCACCGGTTCCCTCGTCCACAAAAAAGATCCGATTCCAGGTTTTCCCCCCGTCCGTAGTCTTATAAACCCCCCGTTCCTGCTGGGGGCCATAGGTATGCCCCAGGGCCGCGGCATATACAATATCCGGGTTCTCCGGATGCACCAAAATCCGACCAATCCGCCCGGTTTTCTCCAGGCCCATACGCGTCCAGGTCGCCCCGGCATCTTCAGATTTATAAATCCCGTCTCCCATGGCATGGGCCGGCCGAATCACAAAGGTCTCCCCCGTTCCTACCCATACAATATCCGGGTTGGAAGGTGCAATGGCTACAGACCCGATGGAAGAGGCCTCCTGCTTATCGAAAACAGGTTCCCATCCGATACCCCCATCCGTTGTTTTCCAAAGTCCTCCGGAGGCTGCGCCTATGTAGTTGATCATCGGATCCCCCGGGACCCCGGCAATGGCAATTGCCCGGTTGCCCTCAGGGCCTATAAAGCGAAAATTCAGGTTTTCAAATACGGAAGGCTCCGTTTGTGCCAGGCCTGAAAAGACCATAAAAAGAAAGTAGTATGCAAAGGTCAGGTTGGATTTCATAAATGTAGTTTTGGTCTGGTGATTACGAATATAACCAAGAATATAGATATCAATTATCGTATCTTATCTGAGACTATAGGGTAAGAATCCTAAACTACCTACTTGTTAGCATTGTACCTAAACTATATAAAGTCATGAAATACTTTAAAACGATCCTTCAATTTGTGCTCCTGGTTTTCACCGTGGCCATTTATGCCCAGGGTGAGGTTACTGACATTAGCATGTTGAGGCAGGCGTCGAACCAGGCCCTTAAATCGTACGACCATGAGAAGGTTCTCTCCTTTCTTACCGAAGATGTCCTGACCACCACCGGTGCGGGTACCCTACTGAGCGGGAAAGAGGCGTTAAGGAGCTATATAGGCAAAGCCCCCGACAGTAAAATGTACTGGGTACGCACGCCCTCTGAGATTCAAATCAATGAGCCCTCAAATTTAGCCTGGGAAACCGGGAGCTGGAAAGGATATGACCCCTCCATCGGATCCGACGCCGTGATCGGTGGCAAATATTCCGCCCAATGGACCCGGAAATCGGGAATTTGGAAAATTGCATCCCAACTTTTTGTCACTTTAGAATAACTATTCCCATTAGTTTTTATCGCAGACACCCTATCCCTGACTTATACGAGGGGGGGTGAATTTCGCGTGCCTGCAAGGGGCATGTAG
>NZ_JBAVZJ010000169.1:0-2120 GCF_049588695.1 Robiginitalea sp. | reverse complement strand
CGCTTGCCAACTGCCGACTGCTACTGCCTACTGAGGACTTTCCTTTTGAACCTTGAACCCTGACCTCACAACCCTATCCCCAATCCCCACAGATCATTATCTTTGCAAGACCTGAAAAAAGGCTGTTAGGATATGTTCGACAACTTAAGTGATAAACTGGATAAGGCCATGCATGTCCTTCGCGGGCATGGGCAGATTACTGAGATCAATGTAGCGGAAACCACCAAGGAGATTCGCCGCGCCCTGCTGGACGCGGATGTCAATTTTAAAATCGCCAAGGAATTCACCAATACGGTTAAAGAAAAAGCCATAGGGCAGAACGTGCTTACCACGCTGCAGCCCGGGCAGCTCCTCACTAAAATCGTCAAGGACGAGCTCACCGATCTTATGGGTGGCGATGCGGAGGGTATCGATCTTTCCGGCAACCCATCGGTCATCCTGATGAGTGGCCTTCAGGGATCGGGTAAAACGACTTTTTCAGGGAAACTGGCAAGCTTCCTGAAAAGCAAAAAAAGTAAAAATCCATTGCTGGTTGCGTGTGATGTGTACCGCCCTGCGGCTATTGATCAACTTCATGTGGTCGGAGACCAGATAGGGGTGCCTGTATACTCGGATCGGGAAAATTCGGATCCCGTTGCCCTGGCCGAGGCCGGAATAGCCCACGCAAAGGCGAATGGCCAGAATGTGGTTATTATAGATACGGCGGGTCGTCTGGCGGTTGACGAGGCGATGATGACGGAGATTTCCAATATTCGCAATGCGGTGAACCCACAGGAGGTTCTCTTTGTAGTGGATGCCATGACCGGGCAGGATGCTGTCAATACGGCAAAAGCCTTCAACGAAGTACTCGATTTTGACGGGGTTATCCTCACCAAGCTCGATGGGGATACACGCGGTGGGGCCGCGATTTCCATCAAATCTGTGGTCAATAAACCGATCAAATTTATCGGGACAGGGGAAAAGATGGATGCCATCGATGTTTTTTATCCTTCCCGTATGGCCGACCGAATCCTGGGGATGGGTGATGTTATCTCCCTTGTGGAGCGGGCCCAGGAACAGTTCGATGAAGAGCAGGCGCGAAAGATTCAAAAGAAGATCGCCAAGAATGCCTTTGGATTTGATGACTTTTTAAGCCAGATCCAGCAGATCAAAAAGATGGGGAGTATGAAAGACCTCGTGGGGATGATCCCCGGGGCAGGTAAGGCACTGAAAGGGATGGATATTGACGATGACGCCTTTAAGCATATCGAGGCTATTATCCACTCCATGACCCCGGATGAACGGGCGAACCCGTCCAAACTGGATGCCCGTCGCAAAAAGAGGATCGCCAAGGGGAGCGGTACGAACATTCAGGAAGTCAACCAGTTGCTGAAGCAGTTTCAGCAAATGAGTAAAATGATGAAGATGATGCAGGGCGGTGGCGGCAAGAAAATGATGCAGATGATGCAGAATATGCGATAAGTGAAGTGGGCAGTAGCAGTTGGCAGTGGACAGTAATTTGAGAGAATACTCTTTTTGTGAAAGTTTTTTTCAGGGTCACATTACTATTTCCCTTTAAAATTGATTTTTGAGTTTTAAGAGTCTTTTGGCGTATGAGAAGAGTTATGTTCTGGCAATGAGTGTATTTCATGTTTCTAAGAAATTTCCCAAGGTCGAGCAGTACTCCCTAACAGATCAAATACGTAAATCTTCCAGATCCGTAACTGCAAATATTGCTGAAGCATATCGGAAAAGGAGATACCCGAAACATTTTATTAGTAAGTTAACAGATGCTGATGCTGAGAATTCGGAAACTCAGGTTTGGTTGCAATATTCTCACGATTGTGGTTATCTTACTCCTTTGGAAAATAAACAATTAATAATACAATCCCTGGAGGTTGGCAGGCTATTAGAATTTATGATTCGGAATCCGGAGAAATTCGGATCTGATCAGCTGCCAACTGCCACTGCGAACTGAAGACTATGGTATTACTCGATGGCAAAAAAAATCTCAAACGAAATTAAAGATGAAATTGCAGCTGAGGTTGCAGGAATGAAAGCCCGGGGGGAAAAAGTGCCCCACCTGGCGGCTGTTCTGGTCGGCAATGACGGAGCCAGTCTTACCTATGTGGGCAGTATGG
>NZ_JBAVZJ010000168.1:0-8374 GCF_049588695.1 Robiginitalea sp. | reverse complement strand
AATGAAAGCGCTCCCGGGCCTCACCAAAAACATCGATAAGGCATTCGTATAAGGCCTGTTTTGCATGCCCGTATCCGTAATTCCCGCCGAGGTATTTTTCGCGCATTTCGGTTGTAGCCGCTTCCGGGGCCAGGATGCGGTACAAAGCAAAAACAGTATCGGTATCCGGGTCTTTAGGATCTTCAAGGGGAGTACTGTCCGTTACAATTCCCATGATTTGCTTCCGCAGGGCCTTATCTGCCAGGAATATGTCGATCAGGTTGCCCTTGCTCTTGCTCATTTTTTCCCCGTCGGTCCCTGGAATATACATGGTGTGGTCCTGTACCCGGGCTTCCGGGATTACAAAAGTCTCACCCATTTGAGCGTGAAAGCGCGATGCGACATCCCGCGTCATTTCCAGGTGTTGGAGTTGGTCTTTCCCAACCGGGACAAAATCGGCATCGTAAAGCAGGATATCAGCTGCCATTAACATCGGATACGTAAACAGACCCACATTGACGTCTTCGAGCCGGTCGGCCTTATCCTTGAAGGAATGGGCCAGTGTCAGGCGTTGATAAGGAAAGAAACAACTCAGGTGCCATGATAATTCCGTTACCTGGGGCACGTCGCTCTGACGGTAAAACACCGTTTTATTCGGGTCCAATCCGAAGGCCAGCCATGTGGCTGCCGTTGCATAGGTGTTTTCTTTGAGCACTTTACCATCCTTGATTTGGGTAAGGGAGTGCATGTCGGCAATAAAGAGAAAGGAGTCATTTTCCGGTTGGGACGCCATCGCAATAGCGGGCATGATAGCCCCAAGGATATTTCCTAAATGAGGTGTTCCTGTACTTTGAATCCCGGTTAGAATCCGTGGCATGGGCAGGCATTTTTTATCAAAGGACAAAAGTAACGCAAATACCAGAACCTTCCCAAAATTCTTACATTTGGCGCCATGTGGGTTATCGTGAAGAAAACAGGGCAGGCCCTGTACAGAATCTGGTTTTATATCCTGGTAACGATACCGATCATTATATTTTTCCCCCTGCTGCTGGCTTCTTCAATATCCGAAAAAACATATCCGCAGTTTTTCTGGCTCGCCCGGAATTTATGGGCCCCTGTGATACTCTACGGTATGGGTTGTCCGCCCCAGATCAGGTATGACCAACATATGAAACAAAAAAGGAGCTATATGCTCGTGGCCAATCATACCAGTATGCTGGATATTATGTTGATGCTTCGCGTGAGCCGCAATCCTTTTGTTTTTGTGGGGAAAAAGGAACTGGGAAATTTGCCCATTTTTGGATTTTTCTACAAAAGAGTATGTATTCTGGTGGATCGGGAGGACAGTCGCAGTCGCTCAGCGGTCTACCGACGGGCGCAGGGTCGTCTCGCAAAGGGCCTGAGCATTTGTATTTTTCCCGAAGGGGGGGTCCCGGAAGAGTCCGTAATCCTTGATACCTTTAAAGATGGGGCATTTAAAATGGCCATTGCCCATAATATTGAAGTGGTACCTATGACCTTCTACGACAATAAACAGCGGTTCCCCTTTCGTTTTTTCAGCGGTTCCCCCGGACCCTTAAGGGCCCGGGTGCATCGTTTTTTCGATACAAATGCGTACGCATCGTCAGACGCGGCTACCCTGAGGACAGAAGTCCGGGATCTTATTTACGAAAGCCTTCATAAAGGACCAACCACCCGGGCCTGATGGAAATTTTAAAAATACCAAAACGTATAAAAATGGGTCGGGCTGTTGGAAGGCTCGTGGGTTCGGTACATCAGAAACGGAAACTCAAACCGCTGTATACCCCAATAGAGTAGGGCCTGAAACTTCCCTCGGTCTGAGAAAAGGTGTTGAGTTGATATTTGAACATCGGCAAAAGGTTCAGTTCGAGTCGCGGATTGAGGCGATAGAACACACCAAAGCCCAGGTTCGTACTGAAGTTGAGATCATTCATGTTGTTGGACTCACCAACCTCTGTAATCGTTCCCGAAGATTCCAGGCTAACGGAATTATCCATAAGGAACAAAGAGCTCATGCCTCCTATAAGGTTTAGCCCCCACTTCTTATCGATAAGGGTATATTGCATTTCAACAGGAACTTCCAAGTAGCCGAATTCCTGAACCATCTGCCCTTGTCGGGCCGGGCTTGGAGCCGTAATGTCGACGGCACTTGGTTGTTGGGGTTCCCGGGCACCACTTGCTGTGCTGTGTACGACCAGGCTTTTTGAATTTTCTGAATAACTGATGGTTCGGATCAGGGAACTCTGTTGGGCAATCGGAGAAGAGGTGAAACCCACTTCATCCGTATTATACCCGTAGTCTACCCTGTGAATACCGGAACGAATACTGAGGCGGCGAGAAACTTTGTAGGCTACCTGAAGGCCGTAACTCATATTTACAGAACCTGATTTTGAGTTGTTCACAAAGTTCGAGGCAATAGGGGATCCATTACCGAATGAGTCGAAATAGACCGGGGCAAGACTCGGTCCTACCATCCATCTACCGCCTTCATCAGTAGTTTCCGCCAGGGTTTCCTGAGTTTCAATAGCTTCAAAAATAGATTTCTTATCCTCCTCAGGAATATTTGAAGTTAAAGCTTCAGCTGTCTTTGTATCCTCTGTATTGGGAGGCAACGCCCCTATATCGGAAGAATCATCTTCTGGCAACTGAGCTGCCACTCCTTCTTGGGAATTCCTATTGACAAGTTCAGAGGCTGTTCTTCCCCCTTCTGAATTTGGAATTGATTCTTCGGGGAGCGTCTCTGTCCGGGCAACCTCTGAGGCCCTGTTCAAAGGAATAAGACCTGGTTGTTTGTCTTCATTTTCCGAAGGGATCTGTGGTCTATCCGATGCCAGGGATCTATTCGGAGTTTTAAATTCTTTGTCGCCGGTAACCCCGGAAGGATCTGAAGATCCGTCGTTGGCAGGGTCTGAATCGTCCTTTGACCCCTCTGATTTTTCCATATCCTGACCTGCGATTGCTCCTCCCTCGCCACGTTTGTCCAGGGTTTCTTTCAACCGGAGATCGTCATTTTTCGTGGGATTCGGGCCTTCCTGTTTTATTTCGACTTCAGTGACAGCCGGGACGTCCATACCCGATTCTCCCCATGGATTTACCAAAAACAAAACTCCGGCCAGAACTGCCGCTGCGGCGCCTAAACGCCACCAAATCGGGATGACCCGTTTGGATTTTTTCTCGTCCAGGGAAGATCGAATACGATCCCAAACCTTGGGATCCGGGGTTTCCCCATGATCCCCCAGTTTTTCCTGGAACAGTTTTTCTAATTCTTTATTGTCCATAACTTATGAGGTTAGGCTATCTGTTTTTTTTTTAAAATCTTCTCCTGGAGGATCATCCGGGCACGGGATAAATTGGACTTCGAAGTCCCTTCTGAGGTCCCCAGGGCCTCACTAATTTCCTTGTGCGAAAATCCATCCAGCACGTACATATTGAAGGTAAGCCTGTATTTCTGGGGCAACTCCTGTACATATTTCAAAAGGAGCGCCAGAGAGATTTCTGCTTCTTCCCGACCCGTTTCTTCTCCCCGGTCCGGTACATCCGAAACGAGTTTCAAAGGCTCTTTTTTGCGATACTTCTGCAATACCGTATTTATGGTCACCCGCTTTAGCCATCCTTCAAAAGATCCTTTGTGCTTGTACTGATGGATCTTTTCATAAATAGTCATAAAACTATCGTGCAAGTTGTCCTCTGCTTCTGTTTTGTTTCTGGAGTATTTCAGGCAGATTCCGTAGAGAACAGGAGCGTGTTTCCGGTACAGCATCTCCTGGGCGTTCCTGCTGCCTTTCACACATTTCTTTATAAGTTCTTTTTCTGTCAAAATGGAGGACAAATTACATGAGGGAATCTTACTGTCAGGGCACTACCGGGACTTCAAATTCCATGAATTGATCTACCCCATCCTCATTTTTACCCGTCCAAAACCGGAACGTATAGGTGCCCGAATACAAACAGATAAAATCAAAACTGGTAGCTACCTCAGAAAGGACTTCGGTACATGGCACATCATCTTGTTCAGTGCCTATGGCCACAACCCGCCTGATGGTAGTATTCTCCGGAAGGATATCAAACCCTGCGAATTCTGTACAGCCATTGGGCTCCAGTACTGTAACTCCAATCTCGTAGGTCTCATTCAACCTGAACTCCTCAGGCATGTCCACAGAAACGGTGGTCAGGGAGACAAAATGATAACTCACTTCATCTTCCCCAATGTCACATGCGCTTAACAGGATCAGTGGCAGAAGTAATTTGAGTAAATTCCAAAACGGCTTCATAAGCATTATCTCCCGTAAACTCCACTACATAGATGTGAAGCAGTGTTAAAGGTTGCTTGGAAACGCGGGAATTATAAATGTAGTGATATTACTCTTTCACGGCGCTTATCGCATCCTTGATTTTCCCCTCCAATTCATCCATGAGTTCCGGATTGTCGAGTAAGAGGGTTTTGACAGCATCTCGTCCCTGTCCTAATTTGGTGTCTCCATAACTAAACCAGGAGCCACTTTTTTTGATGATTTCATATCCTACACCCAGATCGAGAATTTCCCCAACTTTTGAAATTCCCTCTCCGTACATGATATCAAATTCGGCCAGTCTAAAAGGAGGTGCGACTTTATTCTTGACCACCTTAACCCGGGTTTTGTTCCCCAGGACCCCACCATCTGTATCTTTAATCTGTGTCGATCTTCGAATATCCAGGCGTACGGAAGAATAGAACTTAAGGGCGTTTCCACCGGTGGTAGTTTCGGGATTGCCAAACATAACCCCGATTTTCTCACGTAATTGATTGATAAAGACCACCGTGCTGTGAGTCTTGCTAATAGACCCTGTAAGCTTTCGCAGGGCCTGAGACATCAGACGTGCGTGCAAACCTACTTTGGAGTCGCCCATCTCCCCTTCAATTTCACTTTTGGGGGTTAAAGCCGCGACTGAATCGATAATGATAATGTCAATGGCCCCTGAACGAATCAGGTTATCAGCGATTTCGAGAGCCTGTTCGCCGTGATCCGGCTGAGAGATGATCAAATTGTCAATATCCACACCGAGTTTTTCGGCGTAGAATCGGTCGAAAGCGTGTTCTGCGTCTATAAATGCAGCGATACCACCGGCTTTTTGAGCTTCGGCAATGGCGTGCAGCGTAAGCGTGGTTTTACCAGAGGATTCCGGTCCGTAAATTTCGACGACCCGCCCGCGTGGATAGCCACCCACTCCAAGTGCGAGATCGAGCCCCAGGGAGCCTGAAGAGATCACCTCAACATCTTGTACAACTTCATCTCCCATCTTCATAACTGCACCTTTTCCGTAGGTTTTGTCCAGTTTGTCAAGGGTTAATTTCAGGGCCTTCAACTTCGCTTCTTTCTCGCTGCTCATAGGTGTTTTTCTTTAATTGGATGGCTAAATTACCATTTCTTTTGGCATTATCACAATGGGTAAAGCAACCTTTTAAGGCTTTGGGTATCTTTTTAATTGAGCCTCCGGATTTATCCGAAAGTTACATCTGGAAACCGCAAAAAACATGCACTGAATTTGCTGTGAAGAAGAATGTATTTGTGGTCCCGGGAGAGCTCTGATGACATATCAGGGCTCTTTTTTATGCCCATTTTTCCGGGATTGCCTATTTTTACCCCATCAATTTTTTTCTAACTTAAACCGTAGGTATAGCATGCAACTGTACAATACGCTAAGTGCAGAAGAAAGAGAGGCGCTTATTGAAGCCGCCGGAAAAGACCGGCTCACGATCTCTTTCTATAAATATGCACACATTGGAAATCCCTCCCTGTTCCGGGACTATTTATTCATTCATTGGAATGCATTGGATGTTCTGGGGCGTATTTATGTGGCCAGAGAGGGCATCAATGCCCAGCTTTCAGTCCCTGCCGAGGATTTCGGTAAATTCAAGGAGCACCTGGACAGTATTTCCTTTTTAAAAGATGTCCGACTGAACATCGCCATCGAACAGGACAATAAATCCTTTCTCAAACTCAAGGTAAAGGTCCGCCATAAAATAGTGGCAGATGGGCTGGAGGACGGCAGTTTTGACGTAACGAATAAAGGAATTCACGTGGGGGCCGAACAGTTTAATGCCCTTGTGGAGGACCCGGATGCCATCGTGGTTGATATGCGCAATCACTACGAGAGCGAAATCGGTCATTTTGAAAACGCCATAACCCCGGACGTGGATACTTTCCGCGATTCCCTCGATATCATCGAAGCCCAACTTAGCGATGCGAAGGAGGAAAAGAAACTGGTCATGTATTGTACCGGGGGGATTCGATGTGAAAAGGCCAGTGCTTATTACAGGCATAAGGGCTTTAAACAGGTCTATCAGTTAGAAGGCGGGATCATCGAATACACACGACAGGTGCGGGAAAAGCAACTCGACAATAAATTCAGGGGAAAGAATTTTGTCTTTGACCAAAGGCGGGCCGAACGGATTTCCGATGATGTGATTTCCAATTGCCACCAGTGCGGTAGTCCGTGTGACACCCATATAAATTGTGCCAATGAGGGCTGCCATCTCCTGTTCATTCAGTGTGAAGCGTGCGCTGAAAAAATGAATTCCTGTTGTTCACAGGATTGTATGGACGTAATCGCACTCCCCTTGGAAGAACAGAAAAAGCTCCGGAAAGGCAAGGTGAAGAGCAACCTCATTTTTAAAAAGGGAAGGTCCGAGGTGCTTAAATACAAGAAACCGGCGTCCGAACCTCTGGTCTCTTCCTAACCGGCTCTTGCGTGTATCGATTTAATGCCAAAAACAGAAATTTGGGCCAATAACACCTTTTTCATCCCCTGTTGAGGTTCGGCATCCTTTTAAATTTATCCTATCTTTACCCGAGTAAACGATATATGAACCTGTTTCCTCAACAGCTTTATGTAAAGTCTGGGGAATTGAGATAAAAAATATGGGATGTAGCAGTTGTTCAACCGGGAAGGATGGACAGCCGCGCGGATGTAGGAACAACGGTACCTGCGGTACGGATGGCTGTAATAAACTTACGGTTTTTGACTGGCTTTCTAATATGTCACTGCCGGCAGGGCAACAGGCCTATAATGCGGTGGAAGTTCGGTTTAAAAACAGTAGAAAGGAATTTTTTAGGAATTCGGAGGGTCTTTCCCTCTCTATTGGTGACGTGGTGGCCACTCAGGCTAAGTCGGGTCACGACATCGGCATGGTAACCCTCACCGGGGAATTAGTGCGGGTGCAAATGCGGAAGAAGAAGGTGACCTATGATGAGTCGCTTCCAAAGATCTATCGCAAAGCAACCCAGCGCGATATTGATAAATGGGTCAAAGTCCGGGGAAAAGAGGAAGAGATCAAAAAACGCTCCCGTGAGATTGCCATAATTCTGGGACTTCAAATGAAAATCTCAGATGTTGAATTCCAGGGGGACGGCTCAAAGGCAACATTTTACTACACGGCCGATGAACGGGTCGATTTTCGGCAACTTATCAAGGATATGGCCAAGGCTTTCGGAATCCGGGTCGATATGAGACAAATCGGGTATCGGCAAGAGGCCCAGAGACTGGGAGGAATTGGGTCCTGTGGGAGAGAACTCTGTTGTTCCACCTGGCTGACCGATTTCAGGTCGGTGAGTACTGCGGCTGCCCGATATCAGCAACTCTCACTGAATCCTCAGAAGCTTGCGGGGCAATGTGGTAAATTAAAGTGCTGCCTGAATTACGAGTTGGACACTTATCTGGATGCCTTAAAGGATTTTCCATCGGCCGATTCAAAGTTACACACGGAAAAAGGCACGGCCTTTTGTCAGAAAACCGATATTTTCAAGGGTATTCTCTGGTTTTCCTACAAAGATGATCCTTCGAACTGGCATTCACTGACCAAAGACCAGGTAAACAGGATCCAGGAGTTAAACCGCCAAAAGAAAAAGGTGCAGAGCCTGGAGGAATACGCCTCGGAGAATTATGCCGATGCCGAAATAACTTTTGAAAACGCGGTGGGGCAGGACAGCCTGACTCGTTTTGACCGGCCAAAATCCAAAAGGAGAAGGAATAAAGGCCGAAACAAGGGGAATAATCGAAAAAGAACATCCAGGAATGCTTAAATCACTGTTTATATGCTGCGGCCTCGTGCTTTTCATTTCCTGCACGGACCACCTCGCCTATTCCAAAGTGAAGTCTACTGAAAACGGTCAATGGTATAAAGAGCGCGTCATGGAATTCACCTTCAGTGAGTTGGATACCACCCAGACCTATAACATGTTTATAACCCTTCGAAATGATCAGGAGTATCCGTACAACAATCTTTTTGTGATTGCGGAGTTTACATCTCCTGAGGGGGCCTCTAAGCGCGATACCCTGGAATACCAGATGGCAGATGCCATGGGTAACTGGTTGGGCTCGGGTTATGGAAGTGTCC
>NZ_JBAVZJ010000167.1:0-3110 GCF_049588695.1 Robiginitalea sp. | reverse complement strand
TTTCCTTTTTTTTTCATATAAAAAACGACATTGGGTAATTCATTTTCCTGACTGAGGGTAAAGGCCGTAGTGTCCATTACTTTCAGGCCTTTGCGCAGTACGTCTTCAAAGCTTATTTTATCAAACTTGGTAGCGGATTTGTCCTTTTCCGGGTCACTGGTGTAAATTCCATCTACCCGGGTTCCTTTAAGGATCACATCAGCTTCTATCTCGATAGCCCGAAGAACTGCTGCTGAATCGGTCGTAAAATAGGGATTTCCCGTGCCTCCTCCGAAAATAACAACCCGGCCTTTTTCCAGGTGGCGCATCGCACGCCGGCGGATAAAGGGTTCGGCCACCTCATTGATTTTAATGGCCGATTGTAAACGCGTATCGACCCCTTTATTCTCAAGGGCCGATTGCAGGGCGAGTCCGTTGATAATGGTAGCCAGCATACCCATATGGTCTCCCTGTACACGGTCCATACCTTCGCTGGCCCCGGAAACTCCACGGAAAATGTTGCCTCCTCCGATAACAATAGCCACTTCAATTCCCAAATCGCTGACCTCTTTGATCTCTCCGGCATAGGAATCCAGTCTGGCCGGGTCAATGCCGTATTGTTGATCGCCCATCAGGGCTTCCCCGCTGAGTTTTAAGAGTATCCGTTTATATCGCATGGAATTGGGCTTGATTTCCGACAAAAATAATCAAAATTATGAGAGCACTTCCCACCTTTATGGATTCAAAAGAGGTCGATGGGGCTTCTTTGGGATTGTGAACGGGGACATAAAAAAAGCGCCCCGGTTCAGGGCGCTTTAAAATTCAAAATGTTGTGAGTGCTTAGCCCAGTGCTACGCGCACAAAGCTGGTAACTTCCAGGTTGGGAGCCGCCGATTTCACATAATCGGAAACACTCATTTTACTGTCCTTGATAAAGTCCTGGTTTACCAGGGTATTATCTTTGAAGAACCGCTTGAGTTTTCCCGCTGCGATTTTGTCGAGCATGGCTTCCGGTTTTCCTTCCTGGCGCAATTGATCTTTGGCGATTTCGATTTCTTTGTCGATTGTATCCTGATCAACGCCCGCCTCATTCAAAGCCACAGGATTCATCGCTGCTGCCTGCATGGCGATATCCTTGGCTACTGTAGCTGCGTTGTCAACAGCTTCAGAAAGGCCTACAAGGGTAGCTATCTTATTGCCGGCGTGAATATAAGACCCTACGAATGGGGCGCTCAGGTGGTCAAAACCACCGATTTCAATCTTCTCGCCAATAACTCCTGTCTGTTCAAGCAGTTTCTCCTGAACACTCAGACCATTGAAGTCTGCGCCCAAAAAGGCTTCCTTAGAATCGTAATTCATCGCCAGTTCAGCCAGCTCATTTGCCAGGGTGATAAAACTCTCATTCTTGGCCACAAAGTCTGTTTCGCAATTCAGGGAAATAACCACTCCTTTGTCGTTGGCTTCATTCACTTTCGCAATAGCAGCTCCTTCTGAAGAATCGCGGTCAGCGCGCTTTGCCGCTACTTTTTGTCCTTTTTTACGAAGGATTTCAACGGCTTTTTCAAAATCCCCTTCGGCTTCCACCAGGGCATTTTTACAATCCATCATTCCGGCTCCGGTACTCTTCCGTAATTTATTTACGTCAGCTGCGGTAATTTTTACCATGTCTTATACTTTTATTGGAATCCTGAGACTCCGTTTAACCATTAAAATAAAAATCAGAGAGGTCTTATTCAACGCCTCCTTTTACATTTTCCTGCCATTCTTTGAGTTCCTCCAGTTTTCCTTCAGCGACCATTTTGGCCTGTTTCGGCCAGCTGCCCGGGTCCAGGTGCGATAGTCTTGAACTCGCTTCGGTAAGAACTTCTTTGATACGCTCCGGGTCGGCCCCTGAAAGGATCTCAAATGAATTCATTCCTGCATTTAAAAGAGCCTCTGCAGTTTTAGGGCCAATTCCCTCTATAATAGTGAGGTCGATGTCCGTAGTGGCTGCCTTTTCCTTTTTAGGGGCTTCAGGTTTTGCCTCGTCTGCAGCTACGGCTTCTTTCTCCGGAGCGGCTTTGGCTTCCTCTTTTGCCTCAGCTTTCACTTCTTTAGCAGGAGCGGCTTTAGCCTCCTCCTTTACCTCAGCTTTGGCTTCTTTCGCTGGTTGGGGTGCGTCTGACGATTTACCTTCCTTCTCAGCTGCTTTTTCGGATTTGCGTTCAGCCAGGCCTTCGGCAATTGCCTTGGTCACCTCGGTCATAATTATGGCGATGGACTTCGAAGCGTCGTCATTCGAAGGAATCACGTAGTCGATAGGCTTGGGATCAGAATTGGTATCCACCATTGCAAAAATCGGGATGTTCAGCTTTTCAGCTTCTTTAACCGCGATGTGCTCCCGCATGGTATCTACTACAAAAATAGCTCCGGGAAGGCGGGTCATATCAGAAATAGAACCCAGGTTTTTTTCCAGTTTGGCCCTCAGACGCTCAACTTGTAACCGTTCTTTTTTGGAGAGGGTATCAAAGGTACCGTCCTTTTTCATACGGTCGATAGAAGTCATTTTCTTAACAGCCTTCCGAATGGTGACAAAGTTGGTCAGCATTCCACCGGGCCAGCGCTCGGTAATGTAAGGCATGTTCACTGCGGAGACTTTTTCGGCCACAATGTCTTTAGCCTGTTTTTTAGTCGCTACAAAAAGGATTTTCCTGCCGGAAGCCGCAATTTTCTTGAGTGCTTCCGAGGCCTCGTCCAGTTTGGCAACGGTTTTATAAAGGTTGATAACGTGGATTCCATTGCGCTCCATATAGATGTAAGGCGCCATGTTCGGATTCCATTTACGGGTGAGGTGTCCAAAATGCACCCCAGCTTCTAAAAGATCTTTTACTTCAGCTTCAGTAGCCATGCTTATTTATTTAGTTTACGTTCTTTGTAAGCGCAACAACAAAGTGGTAGTCCGCAGGAGTTAATCCCGTCAGACATGCCTTTGTCGTTTAGATGCTAAACCAAATCGGCTCCGGTTCCTTTACTAAAAGGATTTTTTCCGGGCTGTACTAGTTTCTCCCAAGAGAACTTATCAAGGAACAGGGTTAATAGTGTCCTGCCAGTGCAGGGATATCAAAAACAATTCCTTCCGGAAAACCGGAAGG
>NZ_JBAVZJ010000166.1:0-4783 GCF_049588695.1 Robiginitalea sp. | reverse complement strand
GAGAATGCCAGGAACGATCAACTCGAGCGTAAATTCGAAACCCTGGTACGCACCATACGCAATGAAATCCGCAATGACGATGGGTTTAGAAAACCCACTGAGACTCTGGATCTGAAGCCCGGTAATGTGCAAACGGCTGTGGCTGCAACGGAATCCGAAGTGAAAGAAACTAATAAAGTGCCTGCCCGGAAAGACTTTCGGGAATTGCCCATACGAGCCAAAAACCGGTCCGATGTCGTTGGGGTTACCTCTGGCTATTATTTAATTGCAAATGTTTATAAGAACAAAAAGTATTTGAATGCTTTTATGGATTCACTAAAGCGGAAGGGTTTGAATGCGAAGCAATTTTATAACTCAGAGAACGGGTTGTATTATGTATATCTGGCCGGTTTTAATAATAAAGTAGCAGCTAAAAGTGCCTTTGTCTCTAACCTGGAGGGACAATACCGGGATGAAAAATGGATCATGGAGGTCTACAATCCGGTAGCTACTGCAGATGTCACCTACCAGGAGTGATCCGTTGCTGAGATCCTCCGAAATGTGTGACTTGCTCATCCGGGAATTTGCCCTGTAAGAGGAGAGCGGGCAGGGCGTTTTGCTCCTGTCTGTAACCTCGCCCAGAAGAACCATCTGTTTCAGGAGAAGCAGGTGGTTTTCTTCTTAACAACAGATAATCAAGACGTTAAATTAAACATCGATGAAATGCAAGACCTTTAAAAAACGGGGTATTTGATCGAAAAAAGAGGCATTTCTTAGGAGGAAAGGAGCAGATTATCTAATTTCATTTTCAAGAAATACGACCCAAATCGATCTCTTATGAAACGACACCTACACTTCAAAATGCGCAGCGCAGCCGCGGAGATTCCCGGCCGCCAGGTTGAATTTATTTCTGATCCCCCGGGTGGGAAAAGGCACCGTTGACAGTTTTGTCAATTCCTATCACACCGGTACTTACATTCCTTGATTTGCCTTACAGCAAACGATACTCAGTCGTCAGTAAAAAAACCTCTGTGGCGTCCAAAGATCGAAGTCTGTAAAAAACAAATGGTTTAAAGTACCCGGGCCTATTGTGAGAATACAACCCAAATAATTCAACCCAAATCTGATCTGCCATGAACATAACTACCAAACTCAAAGTTTTTGTGATCGACCCCAACCCGAGGTTTCATGAAACTTATACCTATTACTTCAGTACCTACCCGGAATATGATCTCCTGGGGATTTATCCGTGTATTGAAGATGCCTTAAAGGATTTTGACAGGGAACGCCCCGATTTTATCCTGTCAGAAACCATGCTCCCCGACATCTCAGGCGTTGATGGAATTTGTGAATTCCGGAAACGAAATACTGAGGTGCGGGTGATCATGGTAAGTGGGGAGAATGATTTTCAAATCATCAAGAAGGCGTTTAAAAACGGTGCCGTGGGGTATCTTACCAAACCGATTACCAAAAAGCGGTTGAAGGACGCTTTGAATTCGATTCGTTTTGAAGGCGCTGCCCTTAGCAACGAAGTGGCCAGAGAAATAATCCAGGCCTTTCGCAGGAAATCCTACAGTGGGTTTTCCGAACGCGAAAATCAAATTGTGGAGCTCTTAAGTCAGGGAGCCACTTATAAAACAATAGCCGAGGAGCTTTTTGTCTCTCCGAGCACCATTAATTTTCACATTCAGAATATCTATCTGAAACTGGATGTGAATTCAAAGTCTGAAGCCTTACAAAAGCTTCAGAACCTGGACTGTGCCTAAGTCCGCGGGTGGGAGGAAACTCCTGCCCAGGTTTCCCGATACGTCGGGGGGCCACCAATAGTTGCTTTGTGGGAATTGCTGCTATGTACCGGTAAACCAGGTCCGGAGATCCTCCGGGCCGGTTTCCGGTATTTTTGTTTAATGGAGTTTGTGTCAACACCATAAGTTTAGGCGGACTGAGCCTTAAATTTTTTACCCAAAACATAGTACATATTCAGCTTCCCCCGGTTTTTTACTTCCATATTCCCCCGAAACAAACAGTCAAAATCATTTTTAACCAGTTCAAAGGTGTTCTCGGCGATATTGATTTTCCCTTCCTCCGAAGCCGATTCCATACGCGAGGCGATATTAACCGTGTCCCCCCAGATGTCATAAGCGAATTTTTTGGTCCCTACCACCCCGGCGACCACCGCTCCGGAATTGATTCCGATACGGACATCGAACCGTACATGATCCTCAGAATCCACTTTCTTCGCGGCTTCCACAAACTCAAGGATTTCCAACGCGGCCTCAACAATTCGTTGGGCGTGATCATCAGAGGGATAAGGGAGTCCGGAAGCACACATATAAGCGTCTCCGACCGTTTTAATCTTTTCTAACCCATATTTGTCCATAATGGTATCGAAGTGGGAAAAGTAATAGTCGATACTCTCGACCAATTTCTCGGGATCCAGACTCTCTGCATGACTGGTAAAGCCTTTAAAGTCAGTAAAAAGGACAGAAACTTCATCGAAACGCTGGGCCCTTACGCGTCCTAATTTCTTGAGTTCCATGGCAGTCTGTTTAGGCAGAATATTTTGCAGGAGGTTATCTGATCTGTCCCGCTCTTCCGAGATGATCTGATTCGTATTTTTGATAAATCGATACCTCCTGTAGCTGCCAAAAGCAATAACAGTTAGTAAAAGGGCGGTGATACCTACAACCCAGATAGTGAGTTGCTGGCGTTTTTGCTGCACGGCCTGCAACTGCAGTTCACTCTCCTGCTTCTGTACCTGAAGCTCCGCCTTTTCCCGTTCCAGACGGGTCATATCCACCGTGGCCAGGTCCATGGAATCCTTGTACGCCATATGCAGGTTCAGATGTTCATAGGCCTCCTGGTAATTTCCTGTGATCGAATCCAGACGGGCCAGTATTTTGCTGGATTTGCTGATTTGTGGCTTGTCTCCGAGTTTCCGTCCAGTGTTCAGGCTTTTCAAAGCCACTTGATGGCCCTTTTGGTAGTCACCTGTTTGCAGGTACAATTCAGCCAGGGATTCCTGGTAAGCCGAAACATGGCCAAAATATTCTACCTCGGTCAGCAAATCAATGGCGCGAAGGAGATGCGCTTCTGCTTTCTGGTAATCACCCAGGCCTGCATAGGATCTTCCCATATTTCCGATGACCGAAAAGGATGCCGTTTTATCACCCGCTTTGTCAAATAGGCTTCCGGCCTCTCTGAGGCACTTTTGGGCCTTGGCCGGCTCCCTTACCGTTAGATATAAATCCCCGAGGTTGAAAAGAGCCACCGCCAATTGCCGAACACCCTGAATTCGATCTTGCACTTCCGGGTGTCTCAACAGGGCGATACTGTTCAGATAGCTTTGCTCAGAACGGTGATGTTCTCCTGCTTCGGCATAGGTATCCGCAAGGGCCACCATTGCTGCTCCCTCCTCAAGTTTTTCGCCGTTTTTCTTTGCGGCCTCCGCACTTAGGTAAAAGGTTTCAGCGGCCGCGTCCAAATCCCCCAACTCCAGGAGGATATATCCCTTTTGCAAATACGCATTCCCAAGCCAACCCAGACTATCCAACTTTGAGGATAAATGAATCATTTCCTCTGCGTAAGACAGGGCTAGAGGCATGTCATTACTTTCGTTAAAAGCCAGGCCATTGAGGACCTTTAACCGGCCAGCATCATTCAGGGTGTCGGAGGCATAAATAAGCTTTAGACTATCGGCAATACTCTGGGCCTGGGCATTTAAAGTGACCCATGTCAACAAGACCAGAATTACTGTGATTAGGGATTGCTTCATAGAAGTCATTGAATTCAGGAAAAGTCCCCCGTCAAGGGTTTAGCTTTTCAACTTCATTAAATACGCCGGGATTGTGCTGGAGGGCATCCTCTATGCGGTTTGAAACTGACTTTTTTTACCCAAAACGAAATACATATTGAGTTTCCCCCGGTTTTTAACTTCAATATTCCCGCGATACTCGCAGTCAAATTGATTTTTTACAATCTCATAGGTGTTCTCTGAAATATTGATTTTGCTCACGTCCGAGGCCGATTCCATACGCGAGGCAATATTGACCGTGTCTCCCCAGATATCGTAGGCGAATTTTTTAGTCCCCACAACCCCGGCGACCACAGGGCCCGAATTGATGCCGATTCGGATATCGAAGCGCACGTCTTCTTTTGAATCCTCTTTTTTCGCGGCCTCCACAAATTCAATAATTTCCAGGGCGGCTTCCAGGATTCGGAAGGCGTGATCTTCTGATGGGTAGGGGAGTCCGGAAGCACACATATACGCATCCCCGACAGTTTTTATTTTTTCAAGGCCGTATTTGTCCATAATGGTATCGAAGTGGGAAAAATAATAGTCGATACTCTTGACCAAATGCTCGGGATCCATACTTTCTGCATGGCTGGTGAACCCCTTGAAGTCAGTAAACAGGACGCTTACCTCATCAAAACGCTGGGCACGTACACGTCCCAGACTCTTGAGTTCCATTGCCGTCTGTTTGGGCAGGATGTTCTGAAGGAGGTTATCCGATCTGTCCCGCTCCTGAGAGATGATCTCATTGGTGTTTTTGATAAAGCGATACCTCCTGTAACTGCCAAAAGCGATAACAGTTAATAAAAGTGCCGTGATTCCCACAACCCAGATGGTGAGTTGCTGACGTTTTTGCTGCACCGCCTGTAACTGCAATTCACTCTCTTGCCGCTGTACCTGGAGTTCTGCTTTTTCCCGTTCCAGGCGGGTCATACCGACAGTCGCTACGTCCATAGAGTCTTTAAATGCCATATGAAGACTCAGGTGGGTATAGGCCTCTTCGTAGTCCCC
>NZ_JBAVZJ010000165.1:0-13215 GCF_049588695.1 Robiginitalea sp. | reverse complement strand
CCCTGGGACCGTCACTTCCACGAGTTTGAAGATTGGCAATTCGACTGGCTTTTAGAAAAAGCAGGATGGGAAATCAAAGACCGGATACAGTGGACGCACCCGGTTGGAAAAATTGGCTTTAGGCCCCTTCTGAGGCGGTTTACACCCCGGTACTACCTGATCTATGCCGAGCGTCCCCAATCCGCGGATTCCACATCCCGATAATTGTAAATATTCCATGAAGGAGGCAGAGAGAATTTTGATCGTGATGCCTGCCCACAATGAAGGGGCGCACATCATCCAATGCCTGGAATCATTTGCAAATCAGACCCGAACCCCGGATGAGCTGCGGGTCGTGAATGACAATAGTACGGACCAAACAGGGGCTTTGGTCGCGGAGTTTGCCAAAACCCATCCCTGGATCAGAATTATCAACCGCACTTCCGCTAGAGAACATCTCCCCGGGACTAAAGTTGTACAGGCGTTCAATGAAGGACTTGGATCGGATTGGAGCACCTTTGATTTTATAGGTAAATTCGATGCAGACATCCTGCTCCCCCCTGATTATTTAGAAGAAATACTGCATAGTTTTCTAAAAAACCCCAAAACCGGGATATGTTCAGGCCTCCTGTACATCAAAAAGGAGGGGCAATGGATCTATGAAGCCATAGCGAATACCGACCATGTCCGGGGTCCGGTCAAATTGTATTCCAGAGCCTGTTTTTCGAGTATTGGGGGCCTGCGGCCTTTTATTGGATGGGATACCGCCGATGTGCTTTTAGCCAGGTATCGGGGCTTTGAGGTCCGTACCCTGCCGGGTCTCAAGGTAAAGCATCTCCGCCCCACAGGGTCCGGTTATTCAACCCGAAATGCGCGATTTCAGGGGAAGGCGCTGTACCACATGAATTATGGCTGGCTCCTTAGCCTGGTTGCTGCCGGTAAAATGGGTGTTCAAAGAAGGAAAACCACGTTGCCCTGGCACGCCATGCTCGCCTACTTTCAGGCCTATAAGGCTGGGGACCCGAGAATGCTGGATGCGGAGGAGGGCAAATTTGTCCGCCGGTGGCGCTGGAAAAAAATTATGGGTCGTTTATTCTAGCACTTCCGGAATAGCTGTGCCCGTAGTTCCGTTGGGAAAAGCAATGCCCAGCATTACTGCCAGGGTAGGTGCAATATCCCGTATATACGTCTTACGTACAGTACTGCCCGGGACCACTCCTTTTCCGTAAAAAATCAAAGGGACATGGGTATCATAAATGTGGGGAGACCCATGTGTAGTTCCGGTTTTGGAATAATCGATATGTGCCGGAGGGGGAACCAGGATCACATCACCGGATCTTTTTTGGTTATACCCATTTTGCAAAATAGCTTCAATGCCTTCTGTAAAAGATCCATTTCGCATCTGCCCGGAGGTATACACCTTATATATTCCCTCGTATTTCAAAAGCTCTTCCGCAAACTGTGTACGTACATCTTCCGGGTCCAATTCAAGATTGCGCATCAGGTCGTGATCTAGAAACAACTGATTGTTCGAGAATCCTTTCAGTAAATCGGTCGTTCCATAGGTAAAGGACATAAATTCCCCCAACCGCTCGCGCATCTTATTTTTATAAAGGTACCCTGCCGGGATACCGGCATCTGCCAGGTAAGCCGGCACCGGGGATACCCCGTGATCGGCAGTCAGGAAAACAGTATAAGCCCCCTCCCCTACAGACTTGTCCAGTTCTTTGAGAAGGCGCTCCAATTCTTCATCCAATCGGATATACGTATCCTGGACTTCTTTGGAATTCACCCCGTATCTATGTCCCACGTAATCCGTGCTTGAAAAACTAATGGCGAGAAAATCTGTAATCTCATCGACCCCGAGCCCTTCTTTTTCAAGGGCCTCTAAGGCAAAATCCAGCGTCAGGCTATTCCCAAAAGGTGTTGCCTTCAATATATCGTAACCTCCATTGGCCGCCCAAAGCGCCGGGAGATCATGGGGGAAAACCGGGGCTACCTCCCCTGTAAACACCCCTTCATAAGGCACATTATCCGGACCGCTTTCCACATAGGACTCCGGTTTATGGCTGAGTTTCCAGACTTGCCTGTAGCGCTCTGCGGGATTCGAGGCGTTAAATTCCTGCACCCAGGCCGGTAGGGCGTCCATATAATGTGAACTACTGATCCAGCCCCCGGACGCACCTCCCTCAAACCAATAGGCAGCGTTGGCTGTATGACCGCCGGGTAAAACAGCTCCCCGGTCCTTGATGGCAACCGAAATAACCTTGGAGCGCATCTGATAGTGAAGCCTCAACTGATCCGTAATGGTGGTCGTCATCAATCTATGGGGGGAATGCTGCCCGGCATTCGTGGTCGTACCTATAGAGGTCTTAGACGTATCTCCCACGCAATAGACCCCGGAATCCGTGTACTTGTCATACCAATTGTTCCCAATGATTCCGTGACCGCTGGGGGTAGTCCCCGTATATACAGATGCATGGCCCGGGCCCGTACTGGTTGGAGCATAACCGAAATGATGGTTCTTACCGAAAAATCCTTCCCCAATCAGCCTTTTAAAGCCTTTCTTTCCATAATGATCCCAAAAACGGGTCAGATAATCGTACCGCATCTGATCCACCACGATCCCCACGACCAACCGGGGCGGGTTTTCAAAAGTATCTGCGACCCCAGAACCTCCGCGGTCCCGGGTATTTTCCTGAGCTTCAAGCCTTAGAAAACCTCCCAAAATCAGGGCCAGCAATACGGTGTGCAAACGGAAATAATGAATTCTCATAGGGCGTAATTTCTAATCAAAAATACATATTAAACGAGATCATAAAAGCCTGTAAGGTTAAATGAGTGTGAATATTGTTATTTTTACCACACAAGGGTTAAAAGATCTTAATGAACTACCTCAGCTCGATTGGAAGTTATACCATAATGGTCCGCGAAGTTTTCAGAAAACCCACCAAATGGGGGATCATGAAATCTCTGATTCTCAAAGAAATTGACGAATTGATTTACGGGTCTATGGGGATTATAATCTTTATCTCCTTTTTTATCGGGGGGGTGGTGGCCATACAAACGGCCTTGAATATCACGAGTCCGTTTATCCCGAGGAACCTTATTGGCTTTGCCACCCGCCAGTCTGTAATTCTGGAATTTGCCCCGACTTTCACGTCCATTATCATGGCGGGTAAGGTAGGATCCTATATTACCTCGAGCATCGGAACCATGCGGGTGACGGAACAGATAGATGCCCTGGAAATTATGGGTGTTAACTCCCTGAACTACCTGGTCTTCCCAAAAATTGTCGCCATGATGCTCTACCCATTTGTCGTGGCTATCGCCATGTATATCGGAATCTTCGGGGGATGGGTTGCAGGTGTCTTCGGGGGGTTTAGCTCGAGTGCTGATTTTGTGGAAGGGCTCCAACTCGATTTTATCCCTTTTCACGTCACCTACTCCTTTATTAAGTCTATAGTTTTTGCCTTTATCATAGCAACTGTTCCATCCTACCATGGTTACTTTATGAAAGGGGGAGCCCTGGAAGTCGGTAAGGCGTCCACCATCTCATTTGTTTGGACCAGTGTTGTGATTATTCTTATGAATTACGTACTCACACAGTTAATGCTCGGATAGGCCCATGATTGAAGTTTGCGATCTTAAAAAATCTTTTGAAGGCACCGAAGTGCTCAAAGGGATTAGTACAGTTTTTGAACAAGGGAAAACGAATCTGATCATCGGGCAAAGTGGCTCGGGGAAAACGGTCTTTATGAAATGCCTGCTCGGCCTGATAACTCCCACTAGCGGTACCATCCGCTACGAGGGCAGGGATTACGCCGAATTTAACATAGAAGAGCAGCGCAACCTTCGCCAGGAAATGGGGATGGTGTTTCAGGGCAGTGCCCTTTTTGATTCTAAAACTGTGGAGGGTAATGTCATGTTCCCCCTGGAGATGTTTACCAAACAAAGCCGCGAGGAAATGCAGGAGCGGGTAGATTTTGTCCTCGAGCGTGTCAATCTGATCGATGCGCATAAAAAGTATCCGTCTGAGATCTCAGGTGGGATGCAAAAACGTGTGGCCATCGCCCGGGCGATCGTAATGAAACCAAAGTACCTCTTCTGTGATGAGCCGAATTCCGGGCTCGATCCGAAAACAGCCATACTCATAGACAACCTGATTCAGGAGATTACTGACGAGTACCAGATTACCACCGTCATCAATACCCATGACATGAATTCAGTCATGGAAATCGGTGAAAAAATAGTTTTTCTAAAGAATGGTATTAAAGAGTGGGAAGGAAGCAGCAAGGACATCTTTAAAACGGATAACGAAGCTGTGAGCAATTTTGTATATTCCTCAGAACTCTTTAAAAAAGTACGTCAAATGTACCTGGAGGAACGGGCCTAAGGAGCCGCATTCCGCACCTGTATCTTTTCGTTTTTTAATCGAATTCTGAGCCATTCCGAAAGCTTTTTGAGTTGCTCTTCCCGCTGCTGAGCATTGACCTCTTCTTTCCACCGGGCTTCAAAAACCGGAATGGTGTCGGTTTTACTGAAGTCTGTTTGTAGCGTATAAGCGAACCCAAGGCCCGCAAGACCCTCATAATTTACGCGGGCTTCTGCCGAAACAGACTCGAATGGAAATAAGCCGTCCGCCAGGCTGCTCATCTTGGAAAGTTCCTCTTCCAGGATTTGAATACGTTCATCTTTGCTCATCAACTCTAACTTTTTGGCTTCGTAGAGTTCACTCACATAGCGCAATTTTTCATCACTATCCGATTGTGCCCCCTGCACTACCCTGTATTCGGCTTTTTCGAGCTCTGAATACGCCTTCATCTGACCCCTCCAGGTTGAGATAATATTATCTGGTATTTGTTCATTGCCCATACAAACGACCTCCACATAAGACTGCCCCTTACGGTCGTAATGAATTTCTGTCAGGTTATCGATATACCGGCCATTTCCAGAAAACTGGTACACTTCGATGGTCTCCTGGACCAAACGCTGCGCCTGGCTGCGGAACCGGGATTCCTTAAATTCGAGCCAAAAGGCGTAACTGGCCGGGATCATGACTAATACGGCAATGACAGAGGCCATACGGGAAATAAAAGTCCTTCGCTTTGAATTGGCGTAGCGGACCATGGGGAATCGAAGGTATTTAAGGACCAGAAAAGTCGCCAAGGCGATAAAAATGGCGTTGATAAAAAACAGGTACATGGCTCCCAGGGCATAGTCCCAATTGCCGATGGCTATGCCGAACCCGACGGTACAGAGGGGAGGCATCAGGGCGGTGGCTATAGCCACCCCAAAGATCACACTGGCAATGGTTCCTTTTCGGGCCCGGGCAATAACCAGTGCCAGGCCCCCAAAAAAGGCAATCAATACATCCCGGATATCGGGTTCCGTTCGAGCCAGTAATTCAGAGGATTCATCCCGAAGGGGGAAAAAGTTAAAGAAAAGGTAGGCCGTGAGCACACTGAGTACAACCATGACCGCAAAATTCTTAAGGGACCGTCTCAGGGTATCGATATCATTGGTAGCTATCGACATTCCTATACCCAGGATAGGGCCCATTAGGGGGGAAATTAACATCGCTCCAATGACAACAGCCGTTGAATTCGCATTCAGCCCCACCGAGGCGATAAAAATAGAACAGACCAAAATCCAGGCGTTGTGGCCCTTAAAGGAAATATCCTGATCAATGGCCGCACGGGTCGCCTCCTGGTCCGTATTATTGCGGATGTTCAGTAAATCACTGAAGAAAGATCGAGCACTGCCCAGGAGGCCTTTAAAATCCTTTTTAACCTCATCGCCTTTTTCCTCTGATTCCCTCTGGCTTTCCGTACGCTCCGCTTTCTGCCGCTCCAGTTCTTCCTTATCCGGTACTTCCATAACCTGTTTAGATAAAATCGGATCCAAAAGTGTCTTTCACCCTTGATACCCATTGTTTAATTTCCTGTTCTTTCTCTTTAGGCAGCACTAACAGTGCCTTTTCAGTATCGACCACAATATAGTCCTTCAGGCCCTCCAAAACGCCTATTTTGCCTTCTGGCAGCCGCACCATAAGTCCTTCACAATCTTCGGTGAGCACACGGGTCCCGGTGCCGGCATTTCCAGCAGTGTCTTTCGGGAGTTTATCGTAGAGTGAACCCCAGGTGCCCAGGTCATTCCAGTCGAATCCTGCGGGCAATACATAAACGGCGTCCGACCTCTCCAAAATGGCGTAATCGATGGAAATGTTAGCCGCGTTCGGGTAATTCTCCCCAATGAACTTTACTTCTTCCGGGGTGTTATAAACATCAGTCCCTTTTTCAAAAAGCGCATACTCCTTGGGTTGATAGGCTTTGAAGGCCTCGATGATCGCCGATGCGCTCCACATAAATATCCCTGCATTCCAGAGAAAATTTCCCTGGCTCAGAAAGTGTTTTGCTGTGGCATAGTCGGGTTTTTCGCGAAACTGTTGCACTTTTTTCACTCCAGGCCTGGATTTTTCCTGTGCATCGAATTCAATATACCCAAAGCCTGTATTCGGGAACGACGGCGCTATACCCAATGTACAGAGCACCGGAGCCTGTGAACACTTTTCGAAACAATGGACCACGTCATCCTCAAACGCCTGTTCATCTTCTATCCAATGGTCGCTGGGGGCAACCACAATAAGGGCGTCCGGATTCATTTTCCGGATTTTCAGGGCCGCATACAGGATGCATGGAGCCGTGTTTCTCATAGCGGGTTCGGCCACTACCTGTGAAGCCCCAATTTCCGGTAATTGTTCCATTACCAATTTCGTGTACCGCTCATTGGTCAGGATTAAAATGTTCTCCGCCGGTATAAAGCGCGAAAGACGTCCAAATGTTTTTTGAAGCAGGGAAACGCCCGCACCCAGCATGTCGTGAAATTGCTTGGGGTATGCTGTGGTACTCACAGGCCAAAAGCGGGAACCAACCCCTCCGGCCATCAATATTGCGTAGTAATTCGAATTCAAAAGAGCTTCTTTAAGATTTATCAGGTCAGGATCTTCCCAGCCATTCTACTTCTGCCTGGGGTTGAAAAAGATACAATTTTCCGGTTGCAACCTCAATACACTGGTACCGTTTTATTTTCTTCGGCCCCTTCTTAAAAATACGACCATTGTACATACGAAACACACTGCCTTCCGGGAGTTCATAAACGTATTGCTTATCCCGTGCTTCCGAATCGAATTCCCTCAGAGCAAGGGCAAGCGCGGAATCGGTGCTGCTACTGGCCTTTGGATTTTTAAAATGCCGGGCGAGCAATGGAAGGAGTTGATTGGGGAAAACTTCAGGCCTTAAAAAGGGAAGCATCATCTGTTGAAAAGTGTACTTCCATTCTTTTCCATGGGGCTTTATCCGCCTTCCATAAGTCTCAAATGCCACCAAATGGGCAAATTCGTGGATGAGTGTGATCAGAAACCGATATTTGTTGGACATGGAATTTACCGTGATCATATGCCCGCCCCCGGGAAGCATCCGATAATCTCCATGACGGGTCACCCGTTGGTTGACTATTTTTAAATGAATTCCATACTTTTTAATAAGTTCCAGACAGGGCCCGATCGCCCGTTCCGGAATATAGCGCTCCAACACCTTTTCCATTGAGGTAAAGTTAGAAAAATAACACGTGTAAATGTTTTACCCTGAAGTTCCCGAATTTATGGGGTAGAATTACTCACAGGAAGTATTTTCCCATTGTAATAGGCGTGTCCGGTTAGTGCGAAATGCCCAATATAAGCGGCCATTTCCCCCGCACTTAACGGAGCCTGATACCCGGGAAATGCGGCCTCGAGCATTTCGGTTTGGACGGCTCCCAGAGCCAGCACATTAAACGAAGGGCCGGTATCTTTATACTCTTCAGCCAGGAGTTCCACCAGGGTGATTACCGCTCCTTTACTCGAACTGTATGCAGCCAGGCCCGGAAATTTGGCACTCCCCTGAACACCCCCCATAGAACTGATCGTAAGTACATGGCCATCTGCTTCCATAACCGGGATAAGGGCCCGTGTCAATTCCGCTACCCCGAAGACATTGACCTCGTAAATCGCTCTGAAGTCATCAACGGTTGAATCCGTAAAGGGTCGATTTAACAACATTCCGGCATTGTGAATCAGTACATCGGCTGTTCCCCATTCCCCTTTCACCCAGTTTGCGGCCTTTTTAATATGCCCGGGATCCGTAATGTCAAAGCACCATGTAGTCACCCCTGCCAAACCGAGTTCCAAAACTGGATTCTCATTTCGCGACAGCGCCAATACCTGATGACCGGCAGCAGCCAGCTGGGTCACCAACTCAAAACCAATGCCCCGGCTTGTGCCCGTAATGATAATCTTCGACATGCTCAGTTTAGTTTAGTTTGATCTCTTCACTGCCCCCGTTGGCAATCCCCTCAATAACCGGGATCATCCGGCTGACAACCTTTGAGAGATGTTCATAATCCATTCTCGAGGCTTCATCTCCCGGTTGGTGGTAGTAGTTGTAATTCTCAAAGTCAAAAGATGAAAAAGTATGAGAAGGCACGCCATAGACTTCCCAGAAGGCGTAGTTGTCTGAGCGTTGGAACAGGTTAAACTCACCGGCTTTAGGCAAAAACCCAACCAGGCCTTCTCCTCCATAAGCATTGGCAACGGCTGCGAGATTGGACTTCTCATACCCCGTTAGATATAACAGGTAGTCTTTGCCCTGCATGGGCACGCCAGTCATCTCAAAATTGAGCATGGCATAGAGGTTTACCCCCGAATCCTTTAAACCCGTTGCCAGGTGTTTGGAACCCAATAACCCCTTTTCCTCCGCGCTGAAAAATGCAAAAATCAAACTGCGTTTTGGAGCATTTTGCCTTCCAAAATAACGCGCCAGTTCCAGGACCGTAGAAGTTCCCGAGGCGTTGTCATTGGCCCCGTTCGCAATTTCGTCCCCATCTTTGGGCGGGACGATTCCGATATGATCAAAATGGGCGCCGATAAGGATATACTCCTCTTTCAGATTTGGATCGGAACCTTCGATAACACCGACAATATTATAAGCCAGGGTACTCGTATTCGAAAGCGTGTCCCGAAAACTGTCAAAAAAGGGTTTTACCCCATACGCCTCTAACTCGTTTTCCAGGAATTCCCCAGCTTTCTCTATACCTTCAGATCCGGTATCCCTGCCTTTAAGTTCGTCTGAGGCGAGGTAGGTCACTACCTCATTCATTTTTTTGGCACTGGGTATGCTCCCGCAGGAACCCAGCAACAAGCCCATCGCAACAATCCCCCATATAAAGTATAGCCTCCTATTCAAGGCGACAGTCCTGTTTAAACGATAAGGGATGGCAATACGCATCAGGCCAACATGGTTACAGGATGTTCCAGATATGCCCTCAGCGTCTGCAGGAACTGAGACCCCGTAGCCCCATCAACCGTCCTGTGATCGCAAGCCAGGGTTACCTTCATCGTATGCCCTACTTTTATTTCCCCCTCACGCACCACAGGTTTTTCAACAATGGCCCCCACAGATAATATCGCGGAATTCGGCTGGTTGATGATAGAGGTAAACTCGAGGATACCAAACATTCCCAGGTTGGAAACCGTAAATGTACTCCCCTCCATCTCAGCCGGGGTAATTTTTTTGATACGCGCCCTGCCAGCGAGGTCCTTAACCGCTGAACCGATCTGGGTAAGACTCATCTGATCTGCGAATTTCAGTACAGGAACCACCAAACCTTCATCTACGGCTACTGCAACTCCTATATGGATGTGTTTGTTGTATTTCATCGCATCCGCACTCCAGGACGTATTCACCTGCGGGTGTTTCCTAAGCGCCATGGCACAGGCCTTGACAACCATATCGTTAAAGGATACTTTGGTGTCCGGGAGGGCATTTATGCTTCCGCGTGAGGCCATAGCCTGTTCCATATCCACCTCTATGGTGAGGTAGTAATGCGGGGCGGTAAATTTGGATTCACTCAAACGTTTGGCAATCACCTTGCGCATTTGAGAATTCTTAACTTCCTCGGAAGCCTCTTCCCCTGCAGGGACATACGCCGTAACACCCGGGGCGGCCTGACCCGAAGCTTCAGGTTGCGAAGCAGCTGCCGGGGCCGCGGCAGGAACAAAGTTCTCGATATCCCGCTTTACGATCCGGCCCGAATCACCGGTTCCTGTAACCTGCTTCAGATCAATTCCCTTTTCTTCAGCCATTTTCCGGGCGAGTGGTGAGACAAAAATCCGATCCCCATGAGCCGTTTCGGCCGGTTGGGGTTTTGAAGGAGTCTTCGTTTCGTCCGTCTTGGCTTCCTCCTCTGCCGGAGCCGAGTCCGTTGGGCCTTCCCCTGCGGCAGCAGATGTGCTTAACGCGGCCGAAACATCCGTGCCTTCGGGGCCAATTACGGCGAGGACAGCGTCCACCGGGGCAGATTCGCCTTCCTGTATCCCTATATGCAGCAGCGTACCCGTATAGAAGGATTCAAATTCCATGGTGGCCTTGTCCGTTTCGATTTCGGCAAGGATATCCCCTTCCTCGACACTATCTCCAACTTTCTTTAACCAGGAGGCCACGGTGCCTTCTTCCATAGTATCACTCAGGCGTGGCATTGTGATGATTTCCACCCCTTCGGGAAGTTCCTCAGCCGATCCGGAGGCAGGTGCTTCCGCCTTTTCCCCCGCGGATGTTTCCCGGGGTTTTTCCTCCTGAGCCCCGTTGGCAGGAGCGCCCTTTTCATCCAGCAAAGCCGAAATATCTTCACCCTCAGCACCTATAATGGCGAGTAGGGCGTCCACAGGAGCCCCGTCGCCTTCGGCAATTCCGATATGCAGTAAAGTACCCTCGTGAAAGGATTCAAATTCCATGGTCGCCTTGTCCGTTTCAATTTCGGCAAGGATGTCTCCCTCCTCAACGGTGTCCCCAACATTTTTGAGCCATTTAGCCACGGTGCCTTCTTCCATGGTATCGCTCAGTCGGGGCATTGTGATAATCTCAGCCATCTGACTTTCTGTTATAATTTATGTTTCAGGAATGGATAATCCTCCTGTTCGTAGACCACGTCATAGAGTTGTTCTACTGGAGGGAAGGGAGATTCCTCCGCAAATTTCTCGCATTCTTTTACCCGTTCTTTGACGCGGGCATCTATTTCCTTCAGATCTTCTTCCGAAGCGTATTTTTTGTCCAGGATGACCTGCTTCACCTGACTGATCGGGTCGATTTTTTTATATTCTTCCACCTCATCTTTGGTCCGGTAGTGCTGGGCATCCGACATGGAGTGTCCACGGTACCTGTATGTCTTCGCCTCCAAAAAGGTAGGTCCCCCTCCACTTCGGGCCCGTTCAATGGCCTTATTGACTTCTTCCGCTACGGCAACCGGATTCATGCCATCCACGGGGCCACAAGGCATTTCATACCCGAGTCCGAGTTTCCAGATATCGGTAGTGTGTGCCGTTCGGGCTACGGAAGTCCCCATAGCATACCCGTTGTTCTCACAGATAAAAACCACCGGCAACTGCCATAACATAGCCAGGTTAAAGGCCTCGTGCAGGCTACCCTGCCGAACAGCCCCATCACCCATATAGCATAAAGTCACGGCATCCCTTCCAAAGTATTTGTCCGCAAAGGCCAGGCCTGCGCCCAGGGGGATTTGCCCTCCGACGATTCCGTGCCCGCCATAAAACCTGTGTTCTTTGGAAAAGATATGCATGGAACCCCCCATTCCTTTAGAGGTTCCCGTCACCTTCCCGAAAAGCTCGGCCATCACCTTTTTGGGGTCTTCGCCCATCCCAATAGGTTGTACATGGTTTCGGTAAGCCGTAATCATCCGGTCTTTTCCGAGTTCCATAGCGTGAAGGGACCCCGCCAGGACAGCCTCCTGCCCGTTATAGAGGTGCAGGAAACCCCTTACTTTTTGTTGGATATATACCGCGGCGAGTTTATCTTCAAACTTCCGCCAGAAAAGCATCTCCTCGTACCAGTTCAGGTATACCTCTTTGGTAATTTTTTTCATGAAGGCCTGTTTCTATCGTTTTTGGGGTCAGAAAACCGAGACAGACTGCCTGTTTTCCCGACGTAGAAGAGCAAAAATACACATTAAATCAATTAAGGGAAAAAAATGGAACCCAAAGACTGAACCACCTGAAACTTAATTAAAATCGGGAGTCCAGATAACTCTGATCAAAGCCCAGGGGAAGCAGGGCTGAAACCGAAGGACATTCATAAACCTGTCCATTGTCGGCCTGCAACAGGATTCTAATCGGCCTTTTCTGACGGTGTTCGTATTCCAACAGGGATTGGCGACAATTCCCGCAAGGGGCGGCCGGGGTTTTCAAGTGATTCCCGGGGGAGAGGGCGACCACAGCCAAAACCTCAATGACACCCTCGGGAAAGCGAGCGCCTTTTTGAAATACGGCAACGCGTTCCGCACAGAGGCCGGAGGGGAAGGAGGCATTCTCCTGATTGCTTCCAATGAGCACTTCTCCCGATTGCAACGACAGGGCGGCACCCACCCTGAAACCCGAGTAAGGCGCATACGCCCCTGAAGTGGCAGTCCGTGCTTTTTTCAAAAGCTCCCGATCCCCAGAGGGAAGGGCTTCTTCCCCCTCGTAAATAGTCAGGTCAAAACCCACGTGTCGTTTCTCCATAGTTAAAGATACATTGCTCTGATTACAAACTGCAGTGCCGCGCAAAAAAAACCCGCCAGGTAATTTGGCGGGTCCTTTAAGTGTATGTATAAGATGTTTAGTCGTTGTAGAATTCCTGCCCCAGGTAAAAAGTGAGCGAAAACCGCAGGGTATTCTCCAGTGGATTCCGCACCTGTGCTGTTGAAAAGAGATAGGAAAGATCAATTTGCGCATTATTATACCGGAAACCGGCACCAAGGCTAAAGAATTTTCGAAAACCTTTCTCCTCACTTTCATTAAAATACCCTGCCCGGAGCATAAACGCCTCCCGAAAGACGTATTCGGCTCCGAGAGCCCAGGTAATTTCCTTCAATTCCTCGCTAAATCCGTCAGGAGCGTCTCCGAAGGATTTAAAAACGCCTTCAAACCACCCGATATCCTGGTATATAGCGTTGTCTTCCTGGTCCAAAAATCCATTCCCATTAAAATCCTGGGGGGTAGGCACCAACAACTTATTGAACTCTCCGCGGAGGGAAAGCGCATTGTCCATATCGAAAATAAAATCAAATCCTCCACCTAATCCGAGATTGGTGGGTATAAAATTCTCCTGTCCCCCGGCGTCGTATTGAATTTTGGGACCCAGGTTAGAG